>DAIDJG010000488.1 GCA_027451445.1 Singulisphaera sp. | reverse complement strand
ATACCAATTGGGGGCCAGCGGTTGTTCAGGCGATACAACCAGCATCCGAGGCCCCGCGAAGTACTGGAGTGAGACCGGCACTTTCGTGTTCCAACTCCACGGTTGCGACGATGATCGCGCCATGAGTCCGACGGTGTTCACGTTCAAGGTGGCGGGCTGAATCGGCTTGTCGAACCAGACGGCGACGCTCGGTAACGTCTTGTCGCTGGCGAGCGATCGGACGGCGACCACCTGAGGCGGATAGGGTCCCGGCTCGGGCTGCATCAGGAAGATCGTCCAGGCGATCCCGGGCCCGGCTTGTCGCACGTCGGTGATCAGCTTAGCCGAGTAGTGTTTCAAGTTTGCGAGGTGAGGCTCCTCCGGGGGTCGGTACCGCGAGACCTCGGCTTCCAGGTCGCGAGCGGACCAGCCGATCGGCGGGCCGATGGTGCCGCAAAGAAAGAAGGGTTGATGCCGATGCGTTAGCGCGATGAACTCGGAATCGCCGAGGTTCCTTACGCGTAGGGTCTTATCGCCGCGCAAGTGAACCGTGAGCGCGGGCGATGACGCGCCAGAATCACTGGCGACGAAGTCGCGGACACCGTATTTCCGGGCGAGCTCCCGGAAACCCGCTCCGTCCATGGAATCTTGAGTGATCGCGGAGTAGGCGGGAAGTGAGACAAACGTGCCGAGCGACCAGATCAATCCACAAGTCACCGCGAACCGATGTAACCAGCGGCCGGGAATCTCGAAGCTCAACGCCGCCGGCAGAACCAGCAGCGGTGACAAGCAGAGCAAGTGCCTGAGCCCACCGATCGGGAACAGGCGGACGCAGCTCATCAAGAGAATGGCGCCCAGCGAGAGACCCGTACACACCGCCCAGCGTCTGGCCCTCGTACCGAGCCGTCCGCGCAGGGCCTGAACGCCTCCGATCACGGTCAACGCAAGCATCGGCAGGGGAAACAGCCACGCCGCGCGGTTGGGAAAAACCGTATGCTCCGGCACTGTCCGAAACTGGGTGAACAACGTATCCAGCATTCGTGACGCGCTGAAGTAGACGAAATCGATCGACCGTCCCACGGCGCCTTTGGCCTCGGGGATGGCCGACACATAAGCGTCATCAAGTCGCCTGGCGAACTCGGTCCGAACGATGTTCGAGGTCGGGTGGCGGAACGTGCCGGGAAAGTAAGGTTGCAAATAGTCACGATCCGACTCGCCCATCTTGGCGATGAACCAGCCGCTCGCCAGCAACGCCGTTAACAGTGTGACTAACAGCCACGGTTGCCAATCCGTTTTGATTCGTGACGGAACCGGGCCGTCGCCCTCCTCGGGGCGCAGAATGTTCCAGGTCCAGTAGAGAAAGAGCGGCGGCAGTAAAATCAAGACCGAGTTATGGAAGAACATCAACGCGCCAAAGATCGCGAGAAACGCAAGGATGTAAGTCGTACGCGCCGGGGGGGTAGCCCGGACATCCGGCGCAACGATCCGTGCGACGATCGCCACGCTCAGTGCGCCTCCCAAGGTGAGCAAGGCGTGCGGGAGGATTTGCTGTCCGTACTCGATCTGAAAAACCGACACCGCCGTGATCGCGCTGCCCCAGAACGCCGTGCGCCGGCTGAGATCCATTGACCGAATCATGGCGTAGACGGCGACCGTCGCGGCGGTGCTGGCCAGGACCGAAGGGACGCGAATCCAGAATTCGGACACACCGAAGATGCGCTGCGTGATCCAGACCACAACCGCCCAGCCCGGGTTATACGTGGTCTCAATCCAGATCGTGCGGCTGAATTCCGCGAGGCCCTGCCGAATCGGCTCGATGTCGAAAAAGATGAGTTCGTCGACGCCGACGAACCGGCGTTCGAGTCCGCGCAGCCGCAGCGCAGCGGCCAGGAGGACAACCACCGCGACGGGGCCGTAAGCGCGCGCGAACGACAGTGGTGTGGCGCGCGGCGCGGACTGATCAGCCAGCTCCAGAGCCGGCCGATGCCGCCGCCAACCGTGCGTACCCGTGAGTCGCTCCGAAAGACGTCCTGTCTCATTCATGGCGACTGGCCATTCCTCGAATCGCATCGTGGTGATCGCGCAAAAGCGTGCCACCGTTTTTCCGACTTGACGCGGATCCGGCTTGAACCCTCGTGCGCGAGCCCACGGGGGCGCGAATGCTCTCTGGTTGACTCATCGCCCCCTGACTGCGATGCTTATCCATCATCTCAACCAGTGAGTCAATCCCAGGTTCGCCTGGAGCCAGCAGTCGCCCAGCGACGACGCTCGGACGAAGTTCCCACCGGGCTTCGACCCCGTAGAGCAATTACATGGACACGGGAAGCAGCGACCGAACCGCGGCGCCCGCTGTCGTGTCCCATTCTGGTACAACCTCGTTCTCATCCACAGGACGCCCGAGACCCGTATGAAATCGACCGTCGAGCAGATCCGGGCCCGATTTGACAACGATGTAGAGCGGTTCAGTAACCTGGAGACCGGGCAGTCGGCAACGATCGACGCGCCGCTGGTCCTCGAGTTGATCTCCCAGGCTGCGATCGCCACGAACCCAGGTGCGTCGGACCTGCTTGACGTCGGTTGCGGCGCGGGCAATTACAGCCTCAAACTCCTCCAAACCCTGCCCGACCTCAACATCACGCTGATCGACCTGAGCCGGCCGATGCTCGCACGCGCCGAGCAGCGCCTCCGTCCCGCGACGAAAGGGCGCATCGAGGTGCTCCAGGGCGATGTCCGCGACCTGGACCTGGGCGACGCACGTTTCGACGTCATCGTGGCCGCGGCGGTCCTGCATCACCTCCGAACGGACGCCGAATGGGAGGCGGTCTTCGCGAAGTTCTTCCAGGCCCTCCGGCCCAGCGGCTCCATCTGGATTGCCGACCTGGTCGAGCACTCCTCGGCCGCGATCCAGGACCTAATGTGGCGGCGCTACGGCGAGTACCTCGTTGAACTGAAGGATGAGGCCTACCGCGACACGGTCTTCGCCTACGTTGCCCAGGAAGACACGCCCCGGCCGCTGTTGTACCAGATCGACCTGCTGCGGAACGTGGGGTTCCGCCAGGTCGAGCTCCTGCACAAGACCAGCGTATTCGCGGCCTTCGGCGCGTGGAAGTGAGCGGATCGGAGCGGGCCAGAGAGTGTGTAGGGCCGCCGGTAAGGAAGAGTCCCAGGATAGCCCCGGGACATGGCCTTAAGAGCCCCAGGGTGTGCATTGAACACAGGGGCAAGCATCGCGGAATCGCGCTCCGATGCCCATGGAACCCACCCTCCATCGCGCTCCGACGCCAAAAGGGAACGCCAGGGGGCTTTCTGAATCTACCGGTCGTCTCTGCGCCGATCCGCGGCCTCGGGCATCCACCCCACCGCGCTCGCATCGTTGACACTCGCAGCCAGGCGTCCGTAGGGGATGCGGCGGTGAGTCCCTCTGTGGGGTAGGGTGCTTCGGCTCATCCATTCGCAAAGGGGTATGTGCCGCGTCACCCCATAGGGGACTTCAGGCCGACGAACATCCAGAACGAGCCGTGTGCCCGCGCAAGCCCTCCCATGGACACGTGAGTCCTTCCGGCCTGGTGCCCGAGCGTCAGGGGACCGCTT
>DAIDJG010000487.1 GCA_027451445.1 Singulisphaera sp. | reverse complement strand
CCGCGCATGACTCGGAAGGCCTTCGAGGTCCGCCATGGATACTGAAAACGTCGTGCGCTGCTCGGAACCCGACTGCGGCGAGCCGGCGGTCTTCAAGATCGCCGCTCCCTGGACCGACGGCCGTTTCCGGGAGTTGAAAACGTACGGCTTCGCGTGCGAGGAGCACGTCCGCGACGTGCTCCGTAGCGCCGAGGTGCGCTGGCTCAACTACGAACCCGTGCGCGGCGAGGCCGTCCACGAGATCGGCATCTACCGCTACGAACCCGGCAAGCGCGATGCCGAGCTCGTCCGCGATAGCGATATTGAGGAGAGCATGAATTCATGATAACGTCAGCGTCGCGCGGCTAAGAGTCTGTCCCAGAAGTGGAGCGGAGCCGGAAAAGGGGGACTGGCTCCGAGTCTTCGAGGTGCCTGTCCCCCTTTTCCGGCGGAGCGGGCGTGGAAATGGGGACAGGCACCGGCCGAAGACGTCCGGAGCCAGTCCCCATTTCCACGCTCCCGGGACTTGTGGGACAGACTTTAAGTTGGGATCGCGCACGACATTCCCGTGGACCACGTTCCGCACAACACTCGTGTCCCCGCTTGCCCCAACCGTCCCGGGCGCGAACAATTCGGGTATGGACACCCTCTTCACCACCCATGGCTTCCTGCCTGCCGCCGATCCCCTGACCCGGTTCCCCGATGGCTCGAGCCTCGCCCGGCTCGACGACCTCGGCCACGACCTCCCCAGCCTGCTCCAGGACCGTGGCTTCCGCGCCTACATCCGCGATCAGGTGATCCCTCCGCTACCCGACCATCTTCCGGACCCCGAGCTGCGGCTCTACTACGTGCGCCTGGGGTTCCTGGCCTCGGCCTACATCAATCAAGTCGGTGAGGAGCCGGTCAAGCGACTCCCGCGCAACCTGGCAATCCCCCTCTGCGACGTCTGCTCCCGGCTACGACGGCCGCCAATTCTCAGCTACGACGGCTATGCCCTTTACAACTGGAAGCGGTTCGACCCCACCGGTCCGATCGCGTTGGGGAACATCGACACGATCCAGAATTTCGTCCACCTCTACGACGAGCACTGGTTCATCCTCGTCCACGTCGAGATCGAAGCGCGTGCCGCACTGATCCTGGCCATGATCGACCAGGTCGACAAGGCCCTGGCCTCGGGCGCGTACGACGCGATTGATGCGGCGGTCGGCACGATCGCGGAGTCGATTCGGGGGCAGGTGGGGGTCTTGCGGCGCATTCCCGAAAAGATGGCCCCAGCGCTCTATTACAAGACGTTCCGCCCTTATATCCGATTCTTCGAAGGCGTCGTTTATGAAGGTGTCGACGCCCAGCCGATGGACCATCGCGGCGAGACCGGCGCCCAGAGCAGCATCATGCCGGCCCTGGTCGCCTTCTTCAAAATCCCCCACCAGCCAACGCTCCTGACCAACCACCTTGCCGACATGCGCCGATTCATGCCCGCCGAGCACCGGGCCCTTTTGGAACGGATCGAAGCCCTGCCCAGCGTGCGCGACCACGTCTCTCGCGAACACTGGAACGGCGCCCTGGAGGCCATGGCGGCCTTCCGCGAGTTCCACCTCGAGCTGGCCCGGAGCTACATCGCGCAGTGGGTCGACGACCCTCGCGGCACAGGGGGCACGCCGTACATGCGCTGGCTGGCCCAGTTGATCGAGGAAACACGGGCCTGGGAGATGCCATAAGGGGACTGGAAGCGCTGTTCCGAGACCCCGGCAATTCGATCGTAGTTCGTCAGTATTTGACCGTTGGGAACCTGCCGGGAACAAGGTCCCGATTTCAGCGAATGTGCGCGTCGATTCTTCCGTTTTTTCAGCTTTGCCCCGTACGGGGCATTTGATAATAGCCCAGCGTTTTAACGCTGGGTTCGACGAGACAACCACACAACTGTTTTTTTGCCCCGTAGGGGCCCCGGAAAGCGCCGCGATGGACTCCGCGATCCGCACTCCCATCGTCCCTCTGGGACTGAGAATCATTTTGTGGATCGGACGCAATCCCAGCGTTAAAACGCTGGGCTATTATCAAATGTCCCTACGGGACAAAGACAAATACGGATCGTCTCTCAGGCCAAGATCATCCACCTCGTGATCGTCCTAGACTTCGAGAGTTGTTCCGAGCCTGTTCCTCAGTGTGTGCGATCGCGTAGCGCATGCACGATGCGGGCTCGGGTCTGCATCGCTGAATGTCGAGCCTGTCATGTCCGGCCTTGCAAGGAACCGTCCCAGCATCAACCTCCGGCTCGCCTGTGGCGTCCCCCGGCCTGCGTTGCTACAGTGCCGGTCCTCCTTGAGATGCATTGATCCCCCATCCGTTGTTGGGAGCCGGATACGATGACACGGCGTTCGATTGCGGTTTTGCTGACGCTTCTCATCGGTCTTGCAGCGCCCGGATGGGCCGAGGACGCGAAGAAGCCGACAGTGCCGGCGGAGAAAGAGAAGCCGAAGGAAAGCGACGACGAAAAGCCGATCGTGACCCATCACGAGCTCAAGCTCGGCGAGAAGACGCTGAAATACCAGGCGACCGCGGGCCTGATGCCGTTGCGCGACGGGGAGGGGAAGACGGAAGCGCGCATCTTTTATATCGCGTACACGCGGGAAGAGGATGCCAACCCGGCCCAGCGGCCGCTCATGTTCTCGTTCAACGGCGGGCCGGGCTCGTCGTCGGTCTGGCTACACCTGGGAGCGCTCGGGCCGAAGCGAGTGCCGCTGCCGGACGACGCAACCATCCCCGCGCCTCCGTTCCGCCTCGTCGATAACGCCGAGTCGTGGCTCGACAAGACGGACCTCGTCTTCATCGACCCCGTCGGCACGGGGTATAGCCGAGCGGTGAAGCCGGAATTGAACAAGAAGTACCACGGGCTCAGGGGCGACATCTCGTCCGTGGGCGAATTCATCCGTATGTACCTGGGGCGGAACGAGCGCTGGACGTCGCCGCTGTTCATCGTGGGGGAGAGCTACGGAACGACCCGAGCCGCGGGGCTGGCGGGCCACCTGGCGGGCGAGGGAATTGCGCTCAACGGCGTGATCCTGATCTCGACGGTGCTCGACTTCCAGACGATCTCGTACGGGCGCACGAACGAGGCGTCCCACGTGCTCTTTCTCCCCGCGTACACGGCCACGGCCTGGTATCACAAGAAGCTGCCACCCGATCTCCAGCAAGCGGGCCTGCGGCGCGTGCTCGACGAGGCCGTGGTCTGGGCGGAGGGCGACTATCGTGCCGCGCTCGAAAAGGGCGATCGGCTGTCGGCCGATGAACGGGCGGCGATCGTCAAGAAGCTGGCCCGGTACACCGGGCTCTCCGAGCACTTCGTGGACCTCCACGATCTGCGCGTCTCGCAAGGAGCCTTCCGCAAAGAATTGCTGCGCGACCAACGGCGCACCGTAGGCCGTTTTGATAGCCGCTACCTGGGCCTCGTCGAAGACACCGGCCGTCCGAGTCCCGAGTTCGACGCCAGCGAAGCGGCGATCCGCCCCTCCTACACGTCGACGTTCAACCAGTACGTTCGTGCCGCGCTCGGGTACCGGACCGACGTCCCCTACAATATCCTCGGAGGCATCGGCGCATGGGACTGGGGAACCTCTGGGAGCGGCTATCCGGAGACCAGCAGCGCTCTGTCCGAGGCGATGGCCAAGAACCCCCACATGAAAGTGCTCATCGCCGCGGGCTATTACGACCTCGCAACGCCCTTCGCCGCCGTCGACTACACCCTGTCCCACATGAAGCTCGATCCATCGCTCCGCCGCAACATCCGCGTCACCACCTACGAGGCCGGCCACATGATGTATCTGTTCTCCCCATCGCTCGCTGCGCTCAAACAGGACGCGGCCCGGTTCATCGACGGCGCGGTTGGGCAGTAGGTTGGGAACACCGGGGTGAGACGATCGCTCAAATGTCGAGTTGCGCACTCCCAACGGCTACAGAAGTTGCCTTGCAGTCGCAGATTGACATTCCGCTAGGGGGCTCCATGCGAGTGACATTCACATTCGCTGCGTACGTACAGGATCCGCGGTCAGGCGAAGAGGTGCATGTGCCGGACGCGATTCACAACTGGCAACCCACGCTTGAACTCATGGGCGATTATCTTGATCCCGACCTTGTGGATTTCGGCATCGTCGGCGGTGAGATTCATGTCGTGGTAAGAGAATCGGTGGTGAGGCTACAGGTCGTCTATTGGCTTCCGCAGCAGCCGACTCAAGACGTACTCGCCAGGTTACAGAACGATACGGCTGCTCAATTTGACGACGGTATGGGCGAAGGCGGTTTTCCGTACGATATCGGTAGCGCGCACGTGATCGTCACCGCCGATACGGCATCCCCTATCAATGTCGACGTGTTCGATGACGGGCGAATCATCCCGAAACCGTCATCGATCGCGATCGCGGCTCGTGATGGCGACTTGCCCCGGCTGCGCAAGTCCATCGTGAGCGACCCATCGAGCATCGACGCATTACTTCAGGGGTACTCTGGTCTGCACCTTGCCATCGTTTATGGTCACTTGGAAGCCGTCCGTGACCTCATCGCTGCTGGGGCAGATTCAAATCGCCTCGCTCCCGAAGGCTCGACGCCGCTCGAGCTCTGCGCTTTGACCAATTCACTAAACGACGATGACAGTCGCGCGGTAGCGCAGCTCTTGCTCGAAGCCGGCGCAAACCCGAATCACACCACGATGAGTGGTGATTCCGTGAGGACATACGCAGAGATAAGAGGCAAATTTCGGATGTTGGAGCTCTTATGAAAGACCCCACAGAGAAATAATCGGTGTCAGTTCTGTTTCCAACAGGGAAACAGAACTGACACCGATTATTTTCGAACAGGGAAACAGAACTGACACCGATTATTCGACACCGATTATTTTCGTGGCGTGGTCGCGGCGAAGGCGAAACGGAAAGCACGCGAACGTCGCGAGGGACGACGCGGACTTGCTTTTCACACCACCGCCAGCAGTTGGTGGGCGCCACGGACAATCCGCTTCGGCCGCGGCCAGTGCAAGAAGCCGTCGCGGACATGACCCGGTTTGCGCACTGGCCAGCCGGCGTTTCTCACGAAAAACTGCTCAGGCACGGATTTTGTAAGTCGGCAATCGCACAGCTTTTGCGGCCGATGATGGTGGGAAGAATTAACGAGTTACTAGGAGTATATAAGGTAGAGCGTGTCGCGCGGCCCCAGTACGCGCGATGGCTTGGGATCGGTCAAATGCCGCGGGCATTCGCGCCAGGGCGGATTATCGAGCGATTCACGCAGAACACCGCGTTCCGGATGATGGACCGACGAAACCGGCGTCGCCAATCGGCGGGTCGTCATCCTACGAACGCCTCCGGGGTGACGTCTCTGCGAGCGATCAGGGAGCGAAACCATGCCGCAGATCGGCTCAGGAACTCCGAAATCATTGATATTCCTTGTGTTGCGTATTCCAGAGTTGCGCAACTCGGGAATCATGTTCGGCGGACTGAAGAGGGAGTGAAACACAACTGAAAAATACTCCGAAACTCCGAACTCATTGATATTTCGAGACTTGCGTATTTCGGAGTTTCTCGGCGACTCCGAAACTCCGAAACCGCGGTCCGTTGCGGAACTCGGTGCTCCAGCCCTACCGGAGCAGACGAACGTGTGCGCGGCGGCTGTGACAAACGGCCGAGATGACGGGCAATGCGCGCCGATGACCAATATGCCGGGAACCCGTACCGCAAAGCGATCGTCCGGAACCAGGGCCTGGAATCGCAAGGCACGCCCGCGACCGCTGAACTCGATCATCCCGACGCGAAGAGTGTGGACCAATTCTGAGCGCGCTAAACTGTTTGGTCGTGTCAGGCGGCGCAACTCAGAAATGGTTCCTGTAGTGGACCGCGTCGGGTGACCTGCACCCAACGGCACGAGGAATCCACATGCAAGCGAGCCATGTGCAACCCGTGAGGCACGGAAGATGCCATCTGGTTTTTCCTGGGCCCCTCGCATTTACAGCGAGGGCCGGAGGCAGCCATGACATCGACCGTGACACAGTCGGATCCCGTGATCCAAACGGATATCCCCGCGCGGATGGATCGACTCCCTTGGGGACGGTGGCACTGGAAAGTGGTCACCGCGCTGGGGGTCACGTGGATCATTGACGGCCTCGAGGTGACGCTTGTCGGCGCAATCAGTGGAGTGCTTGAGGAACGGCAGACGCTCCACTTCAGCGCGGCGCAAATTGGTCTACTCGGTTCGGCCTATTTGACCGGCGCGGTGCTCGGTGCGCTGCTGTTCGGTTATCTGACGGATCGGTTGGGTCGCAAGAAGCTGTTCACGGTGACGCTCGCGCTTTACCTCGTGGCGACCTTTTGTACGGCGTTCTCCTGGAACCTCATCAGCTTCGTTGTGTTCCGGTTCTTCACGGGGGCGGGGATCGGCGGCGAGTATTCTGCAATCAACTCGGCCATCGACGAGATGATTCCCGCACGCGTACGAGGGCGGGTGGACCTGGCGGTTAATGGCAGCTTCTGGGTCGGCGCGGCGCTGGGCTCGCTCTCGACCCTGATCCTGCTCAACCCGCGGATCCTGCCGATCAACCTCGGCTGGCGGGCGGGGTTCCTGATCGGCGCGGTTCTCGGCCTGATCATCGTGTTCTACCGAAAGCACGTTCCCGAAAGCCCTCGCTGGCTGATCACCCACGGACACCAGGAAGAAGCCGATGCCGTCGTTAACGAGATCGAGGAGCATTTCGCCGCGACCGATGTGCCTCTGAAACCAGTCCACGAGACGATGGCGCTTCAGCCTCGAAACGACGTGGGGTTTGGCCTGATTGCCCGCACGATGATCCGGACCTACCCGGGGCGTTCGTTGCTCGGTTTGACGCTGATGGTGTCGCAGGCGTTTCTCTACAACTCGATCTTTTTTAGCTATGCGCTTGTGCTGACGCGATTCTACGGAGTGCCCTTGGATCGGACCGGACTGTATCTATTGCCGTTCGCGGTCGGCAATTTCTTCGGCCCGGTATTGCTGGGCCGCCTCTTCGATACAGTGGGCCGCAAGCCAATGATCGCGGCGACGTATTCGCTCTCGGCGGTGTTGCTGGTGCTCACCGGTTGGCTATTTGCGCACGGGCACCTTTCAGCCATGTCGCAGACGATTCTCTGGATGGTGATCTTCTTCTTCGCGTCGGCCGCCTCGAGTTCGGCGTACCTCACGGTCAGCGAGGTCTTCCCGTTGGAGATGCGCGGGATGGCGATCGCCCTGTTCTACGCGGTTGGGACGGCAGTCGGTGGGACCGCGGCTCCCTGGGTGTTTGGGCGATTGATCGAGTCGGGACAGCGTTTCCACGTCTTCCACGGATACCTTTTTGCGTCGAGCCTCCTGGCGGTCGCGGTGGTGGTCACGCTGTTCTTCGGCGTCAAGGCAGAGCGGGCCAGCCTGGAGTCGGTGGCGGACCCGCTCTCGAAGGTGGCGCACAGTTCGGCCGAGAACGAGGGCGTTGGCGACCCAGGCGCCGAGTGATCGCGGACGGGAAGGCCCTGGCTTCTCCGTGTCCGCTTCAGCGGTTCTTCCGGTTGATTTCCTTGATCACCTTTCGAAGGCGTTGCTCCGCAAAGATGTCTGGAAGGTCGTCCGTTGCGCGGACCACCGTCAGATCCTGCCCTTTCTTGACGACGGCGATGAAGCCTTCGCACATCTCATCATCGGCCGTCTGGCCCCATTTGACGTTCTTGGGGGGCTGATTCGGATTGCGAGCATGGGCCGAATTGTCGAAGTGGGCCACCACCTTGATGACTGAGCCTTGAGGTAAAGGGACGGGCTTCTGAAAGTGGTAGCTGCTCTGCCAGGACGGATCCCAGACCGGAATGTTGATCAGGTCCTGACTGCGGCCATTCGGGTAGGTGACCAGGATGCGCATGTCGCGTCCGAGAGAGTGCATGTGGGGCGAGACAGCGAGTGCCTCGACATCGGTCGGGATAAACCAACTTGCCCGGATCTCGGCCTTGGGTTCACCGGCCTTGACCACGAACTTCGAGTTGGAGACGGGGTACCAGTGAAGCGCCTGCTTGACCGGTGCGCGTGAGAAGTACACGCCGACGCGCGGCCGGTCGCGCTCGGGCTTTCCGGTCGAATGGTAATGAACCTGAAGGATCACGTCGGACTGGCGCCGCAGACGTTGACCGATCCCCTCCGGGAGGTGACTGGCCTCGTGCCCGGTGGCCCAGAAGCTAAGTTCCTCGAACGAGGCGATGCCGGGACCTCCGAAGCACGTGTATCCCGGTCCCGGCTCGGCCTCGTCCCGCTTGCGGCCATCCCCGGTCGTGTCGACGAACGCGTTCATGTGATGGACGACGCGCGGATTCCCAGGCTGAAAATCGAGCGCCGAGACGTATGCGTCCTGAGCGAGATTGGTGGGGAGCACGAAGCACCGGTACGTGTCCGGGGCACCGGCGGCGATCGTAAAATCCTCCGAGGGCTCGAGGACCAGGTCGGGGGGACCGAGCTTCCAGCCTTCCTTGAACCGAGGTGGCGGCGGCAGATCCTTCGGGTCGCCCTGTGGCGCGCCGGCCTCGGCCCAGTCGACGAGAATCGCGATTTCCTCACGCGACAGCGATTGATCATGCTTGAGCTTCGGACCGACCCCGCGTTCGGGCTTCCACGGGGGCATCATCCGGTCCGCGACCACTGTGGCAATATCCGTCGCACGCTTTCGCGCCTGCTCGTACGTCTCCAGGCCGAACGGTCCGATCTGATGACGACGATGACAGTTCTGGCACTTTTGCTGAAGGATCGGCGCCACGTGCTTGGTAAATGTCGGCGGTGCTTTCGATTTCCCGCGTTCGTCGGCTCCGCTCGCGGGCACGACCATCCCGGCCAACCAGGCCGCGAGGACGATCCCTACGCCGCGGTACGTCGATCTCCCCGCCCCACCGTCGCGATAATCGAGCATCCGAGCCACTAGCGAGACTCCTCGAGCTGAATATCCTGCGAGACGTGTTCGTGTGCCGCGCGACACCGGCAACGGAATGGTTGCGGTTCGCTTGCTAAGCAGGCTGGAGGCGTAGCGCCATCGCAAACCTGATCGACCCAGTGAACGGGCGATCAGGAAGTGCGACTTCGACGGATTGAGCCTGCGAGATGGGATCAGCTTGACTCACGACGGCTCAAACTTCAAGCAAATTCTCTCAAAACTTCAAAATCCATTGTTTGGCATATTCCGAAATTCCCGCTCGAGTGACCGTTTGGGAGGGCGAGGCTCTGTCGCCCTCCCCATTGCGCGCAATGCGACCGTAGACCGCTGTAATCAGTCGCAACGTTCTGCCACCGTGCTCTCAGGTTCGTTGGGATGTAGAATGCCCTTTCGCCCATCAAGCACCCTGCCAAGGAGAAGCCTGTGACCCGAGAAGACGATTCCGCGAAAGTCGCTCGGTTCGACGCTGCCCTACGCCAGTTGATCGACCGGGTCGCGGAGGACCGGTACATCCTGGCGGTCGTGCTGGTGGGAAGCCTATCGCACGAGACCATCTGGGCGCGGGAATCGCTTGGGTTGTGGATCATCGAGGCGGACGGCGTCACCCGGCGCTTGATCAGCGATGGCACGGACGAACGCGTTTTCCGCATCCTGGTCGAGAACGGCATTAACATCCACGCTGAGGTGATTCCGCGCGCTCGGTTCAAACAGATGGTTGAAGGGGCGTCGCGAACGACGTTTTCCTGCAATTTCTTTGCCGAGCGTCAAATCGTTTACAGCAGCGATCCGTCGATCGAGAGCTGGTTCCAACAAGCGAATACGGTCGCGACCAAGGATCAGGAACGCGAGCTCCTGGTGTTCTCGACGTGGACCATCCACGCCCATCGCCACGCGCGCAAGCGGCTGGATATCAAGGACGACCTCGAATTGGCGGCGCAGGGGATACTGTCGGCCGCGCATAGCATCGCGCATACCGAGATCATCCGACGGGGCGAGATTTGTGAAATCGATGTGATCTACCGAGCCATGGAAGGCGACCCCGCGCTCTTCCAGATCATTTATCTCGACGTGCTGGCCAAGCGCAAAAACCGACGCGTGCTCTCAGCCGCGCTCGACGCGGTTGAAGGTTATCTCGACATACACTACCAGGCGCACCTGAAACCGCTCCTGAGCTTTCTGAAGAAGCAGAATCGGGTTGTGCCGTTGTCGGAGATCAGCGACCAGTTCGCATTCTCTCAGATCCACCCGGGGCACCTGGAAACGGCCTGCGAGTGGCTCGAGCGCAAGGGGTTGCTGGAAAGAATCTCCGCCCCGTTCAAGCTGACCAAGCGCAGTGTGGAACGGGTCGAAGAGCCGGCGTACTTCCTCGACGTCTCGAATGGTCCTCGATAGGGCGGTTTCTCTTCTGAACCCAACAGAATTCAACACTAACCCGAAGCGCGAGCGAGGGATAATTATATAATACCCTCGCTCGCGCTTCGGGTTAGTATCAGAACTTCATCGCCGGGTTCGGAGCGAATCTCACACGGCCCGTCGTCCACTGTCCTGGTTGATATCACACGCACGCCACTCGAAGTTAGGCCACTCTCAGTATGCGAACCACCATTCAAATTCGCGGCGCACGCGAGAACAACCTCCAGAACGTCGACCTCGAAATCCCGCGTGACAAGCTTGTTGTCGTGACCGGGATGAGCGGGTCCGGCAAGTCATCGCTCGCGTTCGACACGATTTATGCCGAAGGACAAAGGCGCTTGCTGGCGTCGATGTCGACGTTTGCGAAGCGGTTCGTGGGTCAGTTGAAGAAGCCGGACGTCGACTTCGTCAACGGCCTCTCGCCCGTCGTGTCGATCGATCAGAAGACGGTCGGATCCAACCCCCGATCGACGGTCGGCACGATGACCGATATCTCGGACTATCTGCGAATGCTGTATGCGACGATGGGCACGCCGCACTGTCCG
>DAIDJG010000486.1 GCA_027451445.1 Singulisphaera sp. | reverse complement strand
GCCGTTCGAGTCGCAGAGGGGGTCGCTTCAATGGGGCCGCGCTCGTCTGAGCGCGGAAAGCTTGACGCAAAGCGAGCTGAGGCGTGAACAGGAGAAGCTTCAATGGGGCCGCGCTCGTCTGAGCGCGGAAAGGCTTGAGTCCCTCAAACATCTTCAGTTGGCTGGCCTCGCTTCAATGGGGCCGCGCTCGTCTGAGCGCGGAAAGTCCGCGCCAATGCGTTGCGCGGCGAGAACGAGGCGCTGCTTCAATGGGGCCGCGCTCGTCTGAGCGCGGAAAGGGCACTGTCATAACCTCCGAATTGCCAAGGAACTGGGACTGACTTTGCGAGAGCCCCCGGCTTCCGAGCGCCCAAATGGTCGCACGGCGATCGGGGGAAGCTGCTACAGTCGACCACCATTGCAGTTACGTCTTGCGAGCGACCCCCGGACTTTTTGGCGCACCTCGCTGCTCGCGAAACAGCAAACGAAAAAAGAGGCACGCTGGCGATCATGGATGGACGGGCTCCGACGCCCGGCTCAGCGAGTCACGAAAACGGGGTACGCCCCAATCTCGCCGGTCAGCACTCGGGCCAGCAGACGGGTCTGGAGCTCGAGCATGCGCCGGTAGTTGAGACGATAACTGAAGAGAGGATGGGTCACAAGGGTGTCCATCCGCTGTTCATAGGCGCGGAAGAAGGCCTTGCGGCCGTCGGGCTTCAGGGCGACCGAATCGCCCACGCGAACGAAATCGCGAGGGGTTACCATCCGCGTGTTGATCGCCGACAGAACGGCAGAGTCGGCAATCAGGGGCCGAAACGGCTCCATCAGGTCGAGCGGCAAGGGCGCACGGCCGAAGCGAGGCTGGTGGTAGAAGCCCAGGAACGGGTCGAAGCCCACCGCATGACACACAATCGTCAGGTCCTTCGCCAGCACGCTGTAGGCCAGCGACAACAACGCATTTACCGGATCCTTCGGAGGACGGCGGTTCCGGTGGGCGAAATCGAACGAAAACTCAGCGCGAGCGGCGCCGGGGTCGTCTTGAGGATCGCCCACCTTGATCATTCCCGGGAACAACTCGAAGTAAATCCGCGCGGCGTTGCCCTCCAGGCCCAGGAGCTGGTCGAGCGACTCGGCACGCTCCACGTCGTCGCACAGGCACTTGAGCTGCGCGATCTTGCCGGCCGGCGGCTCGATGTGGTTGCGCTGGAGCATCGTGCGCTGGTTGCGGATCTTGCCCGCAACCAGGCTCCGCGCCACCCGCAGGCAAAACGCGGGGTCGTCGGCCAGGCGGAACTGCTCGCGCCGCAGGGCGATGTTGCGCACGCCGATCCCCTGGGTGATGCCGTAAAACCAGCCCCCCATCGAAAAGTAACAGACCGGCACCTCGTTCTCGCAGAGCGTCTGCATCGCCTGCGTCGTGAGCTGGATGTTGCCGAACAGGCTGACCTGGCAGGTCTCGCCGATGCGCACTTCCTGGACGACCTTGTCCTTCTCCTTCACCTTCAGCACGTTGCCCGACTTGCCGACGTGCAAGCCCTGGGTGTTGAGGTAGAGTGGGCGCAGGTCGTCGCGTGCGGCGAGCAGCCGGCGCGGGGGGGCGACCGACGGGGGTTTCACGCCCAGGCTGTCGAGGATGGCGTCGGCGAGGTTGGGTTCGTCGGGCGGGGCGATCTCCTGGACGAAATGGGTTTCGTCGGGCAGGCAGATTCCGACGAGCGAACAGCGCGGGCATTTCGGGCTATCGACCAGCGGGGGCGGGATCTCGCCGGCGGCGACCATCCGGGCCTCGGCGAGTGCGGTGAGGGTCTCGAGGACCAGCGGCTCGTCGATGGCGACGCGCACGCGCTGCTTGGTGGTCACGTAGTAGAGCACGCCCTCCCGACAGTTGTAGCCGTTTTCCCTGAGGACGATGGCCTGCGCGGCGATCTGGGCGCGGTCGGCGTCCCAGGCGGAGAGCTCGCCGGTGTGCTTGTCCTTGCGAGGGGCTCCTCGCTTGTAGTCGACCGGCGTGGCGGTGCCCCCCTCGGCCTCGACGAGGTCGAGCTTGGCGATGAGCCGGTGGGTTTCGCTCGAGAGCGTGACCGACCGGGAATGGATGCGCTCCTCCGGCGGCAGCTCCTCGGCCGGCGCGAGCTCGTCGGCCCGGCCGTCGATCCTGGAATGGCGTAGTGATCCCTCGACGGTCTCGCGGTTGTGGGCGAAGATGCCGTCGACCCACTCGTAGTAGAACAGCCGGGGGCAATAGACGAACTCGTTGAGCATCCTCGCGGGGAGGTAGTCGGGGAGGGTTTCGACGAGCGACATGGGAGGCTCCTTGGTTAAGGTGATGAAACGGCCATGGCATCCGTGCGGCCCGAGCGCGCACCGTCTCCGCGACGGCGGCGTGTGCCGCGTCTTTTGGGGTTGGTGTTCGTCTTTGCTACTAAGGCCTGACCACGAATCAACGCGGAGTCGTGCGTGGATATGGGAAGGCCGTTCGCGCATTGGGGAGGGCGAGGCTCCGTCCGAGCCAGCCTTGATCCCGCGGCGAGTCTTCGAGCCGAGGGATCATCGCGTGCCGCGTCGGCGCGAACTCTCCACACGCGATGTTCCGATGACTCGAAGGCTCGCCATCAGAACAGGACTGGCTCGGACGGAGCCTCGCCCGCCCCAATCGCTTGCGCGTTCTCGTGATTCTCCCTCGTTCCCACGCTCCCGCGTGGGAATGCCGTCCCCGACGCTCTGCGTCTCTTCGAACCGGGGAAATGCGACCGCAGAGCGGCCAAGACGGCAATATACACGTTTTCTCTTTATGTTTTTATCCCCGCCCCAAAGGGGCTCAATAGGATAGCCTGGGGCATCGCCCCAGGATACCGGCAAACACAACACATATTTTCTCTTTGTGCCCTGAAGGGGCACGATGCAAGAAACGGCGGCAACGTTCCCGGAACACACGCGGCACGTTCAATCCCAGACGTACCGCTCGTCGAACTCGATCTCATACTTCCTGAGAAACGCCCGGTACTCGTCCTGAAACGACAGGACGGCATGGCGTTCCTTCTGTCCCTCGATGTATTCTTTCACGGTTTCGACCTGCGACTGTCCGATGGAAAACGCGCCGTAGCCGGCCTGCCAGTGGAAGTTTTCGAAGCGGCTGCCCTTGGTCTTGATCCACTTGGACGAGCTTCGCTTCACCTCCTCGACCACGTCGCAGAGGGCAACGGTTCGCGCCAGAGAGAACAGGCAATGGACATGGTCGGCCACGCCGTTGATGATGAGCGCAGGGGAATGCGACGCCAGGAAGATCGTCGCCATGTAGGGGAAGAGTTCGCCCTCGATCTCGGGCGTGATGAAGGGCTCACGGTCCTTCGTGCTGAAGACCAGGTGGACGTTCAAGACGGCAAGGGATTGAGGCATGGCGTACCTTGTCCTATCACGTTGAGAAAACTTCTCGAGAAACGATTGGGTGCCGGGTGGCGTGGGACAATGCCCCAAGGACCAGGTGGTTGCGTATTGAGCCCTTTCAGGGCATGAAAATCAATTTTGGATCTATGTTGTGTCGGCATCCTGGGGCGTTGCCCCAGGCTATCTTATTGGGCCCCTTTGGGGCGTCTGACCCAGGCTTGTGTCGACCCTCGATGGCTCACAGGGGCGCAACAAACTCCGCCGAACGACCCGTTATGTCGATGTCAATCGCTTGCGAACGGGGATGCCGTGGGCATGAGCGCACCGGGTCGACGGTCGATTGCGGCGGACCGTCGACTCCCGTCCCGGTTCAAACGACGACGCAAGGCGCATCCACGGACGTATACGGTTGCCCGAGCGCCGTGATGACCCGGTCGCCGCGTCCCTCCGTGGGCCCGAGGTCGACGAACAGCACCTGGTCGTCGTTGTGGTGAATGATCTCGCCGAGCGTGTGCCGGCATTTGGCCAGGTCGATGGGGGTGAACTGGCATTCGAAGATGGAGTATTGCAGGTGGTCGCCAAAGTCACGCATGGCCTTGAAGACCCGCCGCAGACGCTTGTCGTCGCGGATGTCGTAGCAGACGAGGTAGGT
>DAIDJG010000485.1 GCA_027451445.1 Singulisphaera sp. | reverse complement strand
TTCCGAGCGCGGAACCGTGAAAACGCGCATGGCGGCAGGCCGAGGCACCCCGGACCTGCCGCCATACGTTGTGACAGCCATCGATAGCCAATACGATCGGAAAACGGAACTCAGTACGCGTCGGAGCTGACCACCTCGCCGCCTGCGCGGGTGCCGAGTTGCCAGATGACGAGTTGATTGACGGAGTTCTTGAGGAATCGCACGGAACCGTCCCCGAACAGGGCATTCGCGCCGCCGGAGTGGTAACTGCTGAAACCGATCGCGCCCCAGGTTCCGTCGGAATCACCGCCCCAGTTGACGATCACGCAATTGGGATAGCTGGAATTGGGCGCCAGCAACGTGTTTCCGAGGGTGCGGGTGATCAGGCCCTGGCACCACATCTGGCCGACGAAGCTGCGCTGGTTCGCCCCACCTGTGGCCGCACATCCCGTGATCCACGTGTTGAAAGGCCCGCCGCCGTACGGCATGTTGCAACCGACTGTGTTCCAGCTTGTCGCATCCGATGGCGTGCTGGACGTGACGACCAGGTCGCCCGGGTTCGTGAAGATGTTGTTGTTGTTGTCGCCCACCCGCCACTCGCCGAAGACGATCGTGTTGGAGGTGCCGTCGGTGAAGTCGCGCTGGCCGTAGGCATTGCCCCCGACCTCGAAGGCTCCGTTCGGGCGCGCGTTGGTGTTGTACGCGTACTGGTTCATGCTCGAACCAAGCGACGCCCAGTAGTTGGTGTAGGGCGACGGTTTCCCGCTCAGCCAGTTGCCCGGATACGGCAGCGACGACGGGCATTGGAAGACCAGGAGCTGCGACGTCGTGGCGGTGCTGTTCATCGCCTGGCCGATACCTTCGTCGGCATTCGGCACGTTGAAGTTCGCCGAGTTGTAGACGGCCTGCTGTTCGATGTATCCCAGCAGCAGCGCCTGCGCGCTCCAGTTCCCCCACCCGTTTCGCGCGCCGCCCGTGGGATTCGCAGGCGCCGTGGTGGGGCAACTGCCCATCGGGAATGCGCCGGTGGTTGATTGATAGTTGTGCAACCCCAGCCCGATTTGCTTCAGGTTGTTGACACACTGCGACCGGCGCGCAGCCTCCCGAGCGGCCTGAACCGCCGGCAGCAACAAGGCAATCAGAACCGCGATAATGGCAATGACGACCAGCAGCTCGATAAGCGTGAAGCCGTGCCGACGATGCTTGATCCGCCGATAAACCATGAGATCACCCCTCATTTTGAAAGTCGGACGATGAAAGAAAGAACGCTGATTCGGAGATAGACTCGCCATCTTATGGTCGACGAGCGGTTGAGGCTCAATCGAAGCTCGTCGCGCGCGTGCGGCTCAATGATGTTTGGTAAAAGACGCGTATCGACGATATCCGCTCGCCGGCTCGCCAACGGGACCGCGCCAAGCGCGGCCCACCTTCGCGATGACCCAGCCTTCGCGCATTCGGTCTCCCCGAACGGCACCGGAAAACCGTGACCCGGGCTCGGGGTCCTGACCAGGCTCGCTGTGCCAACGGGTGCTCGGAGCACTCACTGGGGTAGGACGTCCGGACTGCTGCCCGTGGGAGCCTTCACGTTGGTCTTGTCCTGAGCCGGAAGCTTCGGCGGATCGGGGACCTTCGCCAGGGGGATGTCCTGGGACTGGTTGCAACCTGTAGCCAACCCGGCGAACGGCCCGAGCGCGATGGCCAGAGCCAATGTCCGGTTCAACATCCGCCCCGCGCGACCGACGTTGCCGCGAGCTGCATTCGCGTATTCTGTCATTCGGTTCTCCTCGACATGGTCTCTCACACTCAGAGTGCGGTTCCTGCCCACGTGAACCATCACCCTTGCGCCGAGACTCAAGACGATTGACGGATCAGAGCCGCTGCCCCCCAGCCGGCGGCTGCGATGAGTGGGACGAACGCGCACGGGTCCCGCATCATCGCCAACATCCCTGATCTTTGGGCAAGGTTCAAAGACAATATTACTGGTCCATGACAAATCAGGTCAACAGACTCGAAGGACGGTCTGCTATTCATAGAAATTTTCTGCGACGTGAAATTCCGAACAGTATCATGCATCATTATCACTAGAATCGAGAACTTTTAGGACTCGTTTCATCATAGAGATCAGCCAGATTGCCGCACGGTTCACAGGGATCCTCATCGTGCGGCGCGCCCAGCGCGCGAAATCTCTTGCATAGGAGCGAGCCCCAGACTTTAGACGAGTGCATACGGACGGTTGTGTGTTCGTGGACAATTATGATTGACGGGGAAACTGGCGGTTTCTGAACCGCGTCCCTGAAGACGGTGTCGGCCCCGGAGAATGCACCACGGGTGCGTTCCCTCGACGGCCCACCAAGCAGCGAGATCCCCATCACTCATCACGACCCGGAATCCGTCGGCCAGCAAGATCATGCCACAAGACGCCAGGCTGTCTTCCTGCGTCTCAGGATCGAGCGAGGTTGTCGAGTCGACGTTCCGAAATCGAGCGGCAGTTTGACGCTCTCGGCACGCCGTCCTGTGCTATTTACGGCGTGCACTGCCCCGGCGATAACTTGGCTGGGGACTTGGAACAGCGCGGAGAATGCGGTAACCTTGATCTTGAGAAATCCCCGAACGCCCGCCCGCCTTCGTCATTCCCTCCTGTTTCTAGCCGACCGCCAGCGAGGTCACGCTGATGTCCCTACCGCGAGCACTCGTTCCGTTGTTGGTCCTGGGTCTGGCCGCGAGCGCCCGCGCCGCGGAGCCGGACGCGAAAGGGGTCGAGTTCTTCGAGCGCAAGGTCCGGCCGATCCTGGCCGAACGCTGCTACGGCTGCCACTCGGCGCAGGCGAAGAAGGTGCGAGGCGGACTCCTGCTCGATACGCGCGAAGGGTGGGCCAAAGGGGGGGATACGGGGCCGGCCATCGTGCCCGGTGACCCGGGCAAAAGTCTGCTGGTCCAGGCGATCCAGTGGACCGACGAAACGCTTCAAATGCCCCCCAAGGGCAAACTTCCTCCCGAGGAGGTCGCAATCCTCCTCGATTGGGTCAAACGGGGCGCTCCGGACCCTCGGCATGGCGGGGTCGCCGCCAAGCCTCGACAAGTGATCGACATCGAGGCCGCACGCCGGATGTGGGCCTTCCAGCCGCTCAAACCCGCCGCACCGCCGAAGGTTACTAATGAGTCGTGGCCTCGGAACCCGGTCGATCGTTTCATCCTCGCGAAGCTCGAAGAGAAAGGCATCGCGCCCAACGCGACGGCGGCGAAACGCACGCTCATCCGCCGGGCCTACCTCGACCTGATCGGGATCCCGCCCACGCCCGAGGAGGTCGAGGCCTTTGTCAACGACGGAAGCAACGACGCGTTTGAGCGTGCGATCGACCACCTGCTCGCGAGCCCCCATTATGGCGAGCGATGGGGACGGCACTGGCTGGATCTCGCGCGGTTCGCCGAAAGTCACGGCTTCGAGCACGACTACGACCGGCCCACAGCCTACCATTATCGCGATTTCGTCATCGAAGCACTGAATCGGGACCTCCCCTACGACACCTTTGTCCAATGGCAGATCGCCGGCGATGAGCTCGCGCCCAGCGACAACCTGGCGCTGAAAGCCACCGGCTTCCTGGCCGCCGGCGTGCACAGCACGCAGATCACGGCCAACCAGGTCGAGAAGGAGCGCTATGACGAGCTCGACGACATCGTGAACACGATCGGCACCTCGATGCTCGGCCTGACGATCGGCTGCGCCCGCTGTCACGATCACAAGTTCGACCCGATCCCTCAAAAAGACTATTACCGGCTCCTCTCCACGTTCACGACGACCGTCCGCACCGAGTACGACCTCAAGATCGACCCTGAAGGGGACGCCAAAGCGTTGGCCGCGTACGAGCGCGAACACGCCCCGCTCGTCGCCGCGCTCCAGAAGTTCGAGGCCGAGCAACTCCCCGCCCGCTTCGAG
Organism: Singulisphaera sp.; assembly: GCA_027451445.1. Classification (GTDB taxonomy): domain Bacteria; phylum Planctomycetota; class Planctomycetia; order Isosphaerales; family Isosphaeraceae; genus DAIDJG01. The sequence continues at coordinate 8,949 of DAIDJG010000485.1, read as the reverse complement.
GAATGGGAGAAGACGCGTCCCGAGTCACCCGGCCAGCCGGCCTGGGTCGTGCTCGACCTCGCCGAAACCAGGTCCCAGGGAGGCGCGGCGTTCAAGAAACAGGATGATGGGTCGTATCTCGCCTCGGGAAAAAACGTCGATTTCGACACATACCGGTTCGTGGCACACGTCGACCTCAAGGGGATCACGGGGCTCAAGATCGAAGCCCTGGCCGATCCGTCGATGGTCAAAGGCGGTCCCGGTCGCGCGGCAAACGGCAACTTTGACCTGACGCAGGTGACGGTGACCGCGGGTTCTCGCGATGGGAAATCGGCGGCCGAGACGATTGTGCTTCAGAATCCCAAGGCGACCTTCGAGCAACCGGGACTCCCGATCGCGGCGGCGATCGACGACAACCCGAAATCGGGTTGGGCCGTCGATCCGCAGTTCGGCAAGAACCACGCGGCGGTGTTCGAGTTCGGCCGGGACATCAGTTTCGAAGGCGGCACGACGCTCACGATCACGCTCGTGTTCAACGGCAACAACATGCACAACATCGGCCGGCCTCGCCTCTCGGTGACCACCGCGCCGAGGCCAGTCGGGCTCGATGGCAACCCCACGCCGCTGAACATTGCGCAAGCGTTGAAGACTCCTCGCAGTGAGCGTAAGGCCGACCAGACTGCCGCGCTGCTCACCTGGTACCGCGCGATCGACCCCGAGTGGCAGAAGCTGAACAAGGCCGTTGGCGATCACGCGGCGAAGGCCCCGAAGCCGTCGGTGGTGAAGGCGCTCATTTCGAGCGAAGGGCTTCCCGCGGTCCGGCTGCACACGCAAGGCGGGGACTTCCTCGAGAAGACCCACTTCCTCAAACGGGGCGACCCGAACCAGAAGCTCGAAGAGGCGACGGAGGCCTTCCTGAGCGTGCTCACGACCGCTCCCGATGCCGAGAAGCACTGGATTGTCCCGCCGCCGCAGGGATGGCGGACGTCGTACCGCCGGCGCGCGCTCGCGAATTGGATAACGGACGTGGACTACGGTGCGGGGAACCTGCTGGCCCGAGTCATCGTCAATCGGCTCTGGCAGCACCATCTTGGCCGAGGCATCATTTCCACGCCGAGCGATTTTGGGGCTCAAGGGGAAAAGCCCACACACCCCGAGCTCGTCGATTGGCTGGCCTCGGAATTGATTCGTAACGGCTGGAAGCTCAAGCCCTTGCACAAGCTGATCATGCTGAGTGCGGTTTATCAGGAAGCCGCCGAGCTCGATACCAACAAGCTCAAGGCGGATCACGACAACAAGCTTTTCTGGCACTATTCGCGACAGCGGCTCGAGGCCGAGGCGATCCGGGATGCGATGCTGGCCGTTTCCGGCCTGCTTGACGAGACCCCATTCGGACCCGGTACACTCGATGAAAAACAAAAACGCAGGAGCATCTACTTCACCGTCAAGCGGAGCAAGCTGATCCCGATGATGGTGCTGTTCGATGCGCCCGATGCCTTGCAAGGCACGGGACTGCGGCCGAGCACGACGATTGCGCCGCAATCGCTCATGCTCATGAACAGCCCGATCGTGCGCGAGTGGGCCGAGGGATTCGCCCGTCGCGTCGAGATGAAAGCCAAGGGGTCGGTCCCGGACGCCGTCAAATCGGCGTACTTGATTGCGCTGGGACGTGAACCCACGGCCGATGAACTGACCGATGGGACGGCGTTCATTGAGCAGCAACGGGAGACGTATCCCGCGAAGGCGCTGCAACCGGCCCTGGCGGACTTCTGTCAGGTGCTCCTGAGTTTGAATGAATTTGTGTTTGTTGATTGAGTGTCCGAAGATTCGCCGACGGACCACCCAACATTTGAGGTGAACATGCCTCTGGAACCCCACCTGTTCGCCACGCCCCCCCGGGCCTACTCCACGCGCCGCTCGTTCCTCCAGCGGGCTGGTTCAGGGATGGGGCTGCTCGCCCTGACAGGTCTGCTCGACCAGGAAGGGTTTCGGGCCTCGGCGCACGCCGAGACGGACGAGCGTGCGCTCCATCCGCTCGCGCCTCGGCCCAGCCATTTTCCGGCGAAGGCGAAGTCGGTCATCTGGCTCTTCATGAACGGCGGGCAGAGCCAGGTCGACACATGGGACTACAAACCCGAGCTGATCAAGCGCCACGGGACGGAGCTGGAGGGGTTCGACAAGAATACGGGCTTCTTCACGGGTCAAGTTGGTCCGCTGATGAAGTCGCCGTTCAAGTTTGAGAAGCGCGGGCAGTCCGGAACGTGGGTGTCGGAGATCTTTCCGAACATCGCCGGCCACGTCGACGACATGGCGTTCATTCATTCGTGCTTCACCGAGACGAACAACCACTCGCCTGCCCTCTTTGAGATCAACACCGGGATGAGCCGGATGGGCTTCCCGTGTGTGGGCTCGTGGGTAACCTACGGGCTGGGGACGGAAAACCAGAACCTCCCCGCGTTCGTCGTGATGTACGACACGCTCGGCCGCGGCCTGCCGAAGGGGAACGCTTCGAACTGGGGTCCGGGATTCTTGCCGGGAATTTACCAGGGCACGGCCCTCAACGGTCAAGGACCGCCGATGGACAACCTGTTCCGTCCGGCGTCGATGACCGACAAGCAACAGCGTTCCCAGATCGACCTACTCACGCGTTTGAACGGTCGTTTTCAGCAAGAAAACCCCGGAGAAGCCGCACTCGCCGCGCGGATCGAGACGTTCGAGCTGGCGTACCGCATGCAAATGACCGCGCCCGACGCGCTCGATTACAACAACGAATCGCCCGCGACGAAGGCGCTTTACGGCATCGACGATCCGAAGTGTACCCACTTCGCCAAGCAGTGCCTGATGGCGCGCCGGTTGGTTGAGCGCGGAGTGCGGTTCGTTCAGATCTACAGCGGCGGCATGGAGAACGAGCGCAGTTGGGACGGCCACCAGGACATCGTCAAGAACCACGCTGGATTTGCGCTCGAGACCGACCAGCCGATCGCTGCGTTGCTTTCGGATCTGAAGCAACGCGGGCTGCTCGATTCGACGCTGATCCTCTGCTGCGGTGAATTCGGACGCCTGCCGATCGTCCAGAAGGGGGGCACCGGCCGCGACCACAACCCGCACGCGTTCACGACCTGGATGGCCGGCGGCGGGGTGAAGCCCGGCGTGCATTACGGCGAGACCGATGAGTTCGGCCACAAGGCGGTGGTGGATCGCGTGAGCGTGAACGACCTGCACGCGACCGTTCTACACTTGCTCGGAATCGAGCACACGCGGCTGACGTATCGCTTCAACGGCCGAGATTTCCGGCTGACGGATGTGGCCGGGCGCGTGGTCAAGGAAGTGATCGCGTAGGGTAGTTTGCGTTTGAGTTGCACATCGTATCGTTCCGCGCCACACCCTTCGCAAGGCGAGGCACCTCATAACTCCCCCCCTTGGGAAGGGGGGGTTGGGGGGGTGGGGATTGGCGGACCGCCGTCTGCAATGCCGGCACGATCTGCACTCTTGGGCTAAACGGTTGATCGACCAGGGGCCAGCCGAATACGATCGCTGATCCCCCACCCCCCCTACCCCCCCTTCCCAAGGGGGGGAGTTATATATTCTCACATCGCGAATGGGGATTGCCCGTAAGATGCGCGCAATTCGAGCGTGAACCGCACCAGCCACCGCCCCGATCGATCAAACCCGCACGACAACCTTGCCGAAATGCGCTCCGCTCTCCAGGTAGTGGAGCGCGTCGACGGCCTGGTCGAAGTCGAAGACGCGATCCACGACCGGTCGCAGCTTGTGCAGCTCGATCGCGCGGCAGAGGTCTTCGAACATCGCGCGTGAGCCGACGTAGATGCCCTGGAGGCGGATGTTCCTCATCAGGATCGGCATGGGGTTGACCTCGCCGCCCCCCGCGAGCACGCCGATGACGCTGATACAGCCTCCCGTGCGAACCGACTTGATCGACCGCGGGAGCGTCCCCGCACCACCGAGCTCGACCACGTGATCGACGCCGGCGCCGCCGGTGAGCTCACGAACCGCTTTGTCCCACTCCGGGGTCGTCTTGTAGTTGATCGCGTCCGTGGCCCCGAGAGCGCGAGCGCGTTCGATCTTGTCATCACGGCTCGAGGTGATGATCACCCTCGCGCCCGCAAGTCGAGCAAGCTGCGTGGCGAAGAGCGAGACGCCACCCGTCCCCTGCGTGAGGATCGTGTCGCCCGGCTTGATTCCACCCTCGGCGTACAGGGCATGCCAGGCGGTCACAGCAGCACAGGGAAGCGTGGCCGCCTCCTCGAAGCTGAGGTGAGCGGGGATAGGAACCAGTCCCTCCGCGTCGATGGCCACGAGCTCGGAAAGCATACCAATGCCGCCGCCGCCCAGAGCCGTCCTGGCCTTGGCGTCGCTCACCGACCCGGCGACCCAGCCGGGCATGAACGCGGCGGCGACACGATCATTCGGGCGTACGCGCGACACCCCCGGCGCCACGCTGACGACCTCCCCTGCACCGTCCGATAACGGCGCCAGCGGCAGCGGCAGGTTCCGGTTATACAAACCTTTTGCGACGAGTAGATCGCGGTAGTTGAGCGAACAGGCGCGCACGCGGACGAGTGCCTGCCCCGGACCTAGCCGGGGCTCAGCCACGTCGTCGCGCCGAAGACCATCGGGACCGCTGAACGCGTGCAGCCTGTAAGCGCGCATGAGACGGGACCTCCTTCGAGTCCGATTCGCCGTGGGGTTACCCCTCCGGCGCGTTACTCTACGAAAGCCCCGCCTGTCCCGCTACTCCCGTGCCGGCTTCTTCTGACCAAACTGTTCGAGCCGCTCCTCGAACGACTTGCGGTCGGAATCATCACCCGGCAGGGCGGCGATCGCCTTGGACTGGAATTCGACCGCCTTGTCCCATTGACCCAGCTCCGCATGAGCCGCGGCCAGGATCGCCAGGTGGTAGGGATTCTTCCAGTGCGACAGCGAGTTCGCGACCGTCGCCTCTTCGAGAGCCTCGCCCCCTTTGCGAACGTTGGCGTCGGTGCTCGTCGCGAGGATCCACGCACGGCGCGCATGCGCATCGGCGTTGTCCGGCTGGAGCCGGATCACCTTGTCGTAGTCCGCCAGGGCATGCGAATAGAGTTGCTTCGCCCCGAGGGCCCCAGCGCGGTTGAGATACGCGGTGAGCAGATGCGAGTCGAGACGGATCGCCGCATCGTAGTCGGCGAGCGCCTTGTCGTACTCTTCCAGGTGGTCCCACGCGAGCCCGCGGTTGTTGTAGGCCATCGCATCGTTCGTGTTCAAACGAACTGCATCGGAATAGTCGTCGATCGCGCGATGATAGTCCCGTTTCGCGAGGAACATGTTGCCCCGGAAGTGGAACGCCCAGGCATTCTTGATGTCGCGCTTGATTGCGTCGGAGAAGTCGCCGATGGCGACCTCCGGCTCGCCCTTGTCCGCCCAGAGATGGCCCCGAACGTAATACGCCGACGCGCTGTAAGGGTGGCTCAGGATGACGGACGTGTAGTAGTCAACGGCATCGCTCTGCGGTACCACCTCGTCCTCGCGGAGCCAGCCGCTCGTCACGCCGTCCGTAACCCAGAGCCAACGATCTTGTTCCTTTAACACGTGGTACTGGTATTGCCAGCTCATCGGGTTCACAATGGTCGTCCCGATGCGCGGTCTGAAGAACAAATCCTTCACGACCACGTCAACGCCTACCCAGGGATGCGCGTGCGGTTGCGCAGCGGCAGTTGATTGCGTCTCGGCGGCCCTTCCGTCGGCTGCGGAGACCATAATGCACAAGACGGCCAGCACTCCTCCAAGTGCGGGACAGAGTCGATCGACGACACTACGGCGACACTCGCTCCTGCTTCTCATGGCGCCCACTCCGAGTCGTAAGACGTGTCGAACGAAGATCACGCTCTAGCCTTTGGCCAGGCCCGAAGTTACGTGAGATTCTCACATCCTGCTAGCACTTTCTATGCCGTAACATTTGGCCTGATCCCTACAATCAGAACATCCGATACATTCTCCCCACATTGGGGTTTAGCTTCAACCGATACGGCCGCTAGACTAGCGACTCGACCCGGGACGCACCAGACGGGAGCGCCCACGTGATCCCGTCAACAAGGAGCAGGAGACGATGAGCATCACGATCGTTGAGAAAGGGACTGGGGCCTCGCTGGCGTCCGGAGAGAACGGAAAAGAAATCGTTCCCTACGAAGGGAACCTGTACTTCGACCCGAATGCCGTCAGCCGCGAAGTGCTCAAGGTCACCGAGCGCACCTACACGTGCCCATACAAGGGAACGTGCCACTGGGTGGATTTCATCGGAGCGGACGGCAGAACGGTGCGCGACGTGGCGTGGGTGTACAGCGACCCGAAACCTGGCCATGAGGTGATCAAGGATCGCTACGGTTTCTATTCGGGTTCCCGCGGTCCCACGCGGCAGGAGGGGTAAGCCGGCTGCCGGATTCGGCAGTGCGGCGACTTGAGTTTTTTTTGCCGCACGGAGGACGGGAATGCGTTATAGTCTCGTTAACACAAGGTCGGGCCCTTGTTGCCCGACATCGGTCGACGCCGCGTGATTTAGGACCTTGCCGCGCACCAGCGGCTGCGATCGAATCTTCCGGCCTCGCGGCTTCTCGGAGACGCGGAGCGGGGAGGACTGCTGCTCGGTCGTCAGTCCGGTTGTTACGCATCCGATCCCGGCCCTCCCTGTGTCTCGCGAGGGACCCAAGGAGGGCCGGGTTGGCATCGCCCTCGAAGGATCGCATCGGTGACAGGGACGACGAACGTGGTCAAGGATGCACCGCCCCAGCGCTGGCCGGCGGTTGTCACACTCGGTTTGGTGCTTCTCCCCGCGCTCGCGGCGGTTTGGTGGGTTCCCTGGTTCATCACACAGGACGGTCCGGCGCACCTGTACAACGCCGAGGTCATCGCCGATTCGTTGAGCGGCCGATCGACGTTCGCCGGCTACTATCAAGTTCGCTGGGAGCTGCTCCCCAACTGGGCCGGCCACCTGCTGGCAGCGGCCGGCTTGCTGACGGGCCTGCCTGCCCGAGTTGTGGATCGGGCGCTCATGACGCTGACCCTGGCCGGGTTCGCCACGTCGATCCTCTGGCTGCGCGGACGCGTGGCCGGGACGGAGGGAGCGAAACTTGCCGCGCTCATCGCGGCGCTTGTGGCGCTCAACGTCACCTGGCTGCTCGGCTTCACAAGCTTCCTGATCGGGGCGTGCCTGTACCCGATCACGCTGGGTGTTTGGTGGACCGGCCGGCATGACCTGCGCTGGGGAAGGGTTGCAGTGCTGGCCGGGTTACTCGCCGTGGGGTATTTCTGTCATCTCGTGAGCCTGGGTTTAACTGTCGGCGGATTGGGTGTCCTTGCGCTCCTGACACCGGGATCGAATTGGCGCCAACGGCTGGCGCGGACGCTGGTCGCTCTTCTCGCGGTGGTCCCGCTGGCGCTGATCTACTTGCAGAAATCCCAGCGCGGTGGAAGTCTAAACCCGGTTTGGGCGCATGGGTTCAAGCCCTTCACACCGTCGTGGTGGACCCGTCAGCTCGGTTGGGTTGACCCGATCTCGCTCGCCAGCAAGCTCCACGTCCCGTTCGTCGAGTCGACTCCGAGTCGGTGGTGTGCGCTCGCCACTCCGGTGCTCTGGTTTGCCGCCGGTTTGGTGCTGCTGGCATTTTGCAGCGGCCGCGAGTGCGGTAATCTGCGCGAGCACCGAGGTTGGTGGGCGCTCGGAGCTGGGCTCTTATTCTCAGCCCTCGCCGCCCCAGACCATTTCGGGGCGGGCCACGGCGAGTACCTTCACCAGAGGGTTGTGTTATTCGGCCTGGTGTCGCTGATCCCGGTGCTCGACCTGCGGAACCTGGATCGATCCGAGGGATCACAAGATACGGCGCAGAGAACCCAAGGTGTCAGGCCGGGCTGGACGGTTCTTCGGCGCGCGGCGACGGGTGCACTTGCGATCGCCTGGCTCATGCAGTCCGCGCTCGTCTGGGATTATGCGCTCGCCTCGGACAGGGCGGTCAGAACGCTTATGGAAGCGCGCGACGCGATTGGTACGAATCAGCGAGTCGCGACACTCCTTGGGAACATCCGCAGCCCGTTTCGCGCCAACGCGGTTCTCCATGCCGATTGCCTCCTCGGCCTCGGCACGGGGAACATCATCTGGGCCAATTACGAGACCCGCTATTACTATTTTCCGGTTCAATTCGTTCCCACGCTCGACCGGCCGGACTCCTGGGAGCTCGAACAGATCGCGATGACGGGCGGTCCCGACAATCGAGTCGCGCGCGCAGCACGCTGGGAAACGTTCCTGGCGGCGCACTGTCGATCGATCGACCGATTGCTCGTTTGGGAGACGCCGCGCGACCCCCAGATCGATGCGATCAATGCACGGTGGTTTGAGCCGGTTTTCGACGGCGATCAAGTGCGCGTGCTGAAGCCGCTGAGCCGTTCATTGGCCATCGCACCAGCCCGACACGAAGCAGTCAGATAGCGACCCGACATTCGCAACGCGCGGTCACATTGTCGTTACTTCTTGTCCTTTTTCAGCTTGAACAACATCGTCAGGTTCTCGAGCCCGCGAAACTCGTTGGGACGGTTGTCGTCCTGGTCGGGGAGGGCGACACAGATCGTCAGGGTCTCGTCGTTGTCTTCGAACTTGTAGATCGCCTTCGCAATCTTTCCTTTGGCCTCGTCGGAGCCTTCCAGGATCTCGAAATCGATAGCGGATTGCGGGACAGCCTTCTCGTTGACGGTGACCTTGCTGACGTAATCGGTGTCGCCGAACTTGGCGCGCATCGTGTCGCCATCGAACACCCACTCGAGCGACTTGCCTTCTCCTGCCGGAAGGAGCCACGTCCCTTGCATCTTCTTGAGGTCGCCGGTGACCTTCTTCTCATCGCTTTTCACAAACGAGCAAAACAGCAGCGCCATACCCAACGAAAACCCGAGGGCCCGAGTCCATGCGGTCATGACGGTTTGACTCCGGGA
>DAIDJG010000484.1 GCA_027451445.1 Singulisphaera sp. | reverse complement strand
CCCTTCGACCCCTGGATCAAAACGCCCCCGAGCCCAGGGTGGATCGCCGCGAGGATCAGCGCCCGCTTCATGCCGTCCTGGCCGACGATCGCGGAAAAAGGGTACACAGCATCGGCGTGCATCGGCGGCTTAGCCCCTTTCTCCGAACGCACTTGCGATCAAAAATGCCGCCGCCGCGGCGAGCCCGCCGATGAGGGCGGTTTGCCAGGCGCTTTTCCAGGGGCGGGTGCCCGTGAACCGGCCCTTGATGTAGCCGAAGATCGCCAGGGCGAGCAGCGTCACGCCGACAGAGGTATAAAGCGCGATATGCGCATTGGACTGGAACATGTACGGTGCGAGGGGTATGAACCCACCGGCGATGTAGGCGCCCGCAATCGTCGCAGCGCTATTGAGCGCCCGGCGAGGGTTCGGCTCTTCCAGACCCAGCTCATAGCGCATCATGAAGTCGACCCACGCGGCAGGGCGAGCCTCAAAGGCATCAAGGATCGGCTCGATCTGGGCGCTGGTCAGTCCGTACTCGAGAAAGAGCTGCGCGACTTCGGCACGCTCGATGTGGGGGACGGTCTCGACCTCTCGCTCTTCGCGCAGTTTTTCGCTGGCGTAGTGCTCCGCGTCGCTCTTTGCGGCCAGGTACCCACCGAGTCCCATCGCGATCGACCCCGCGGCGATTTCGGCGAGCCCGGCGGTCACAATGATGCCCGTATTCGAAACCGCTCCTGTGAGCCCCGCGGCGAGAGCGAATGGCACGGTCAGGCCGTCGGACATGCCGATCACCATGTCGCGGACAAACTCACTCGCGGTGAAGTGGCGCTCAACGTGCTCCGGTTCGGTCTGGGGTGCGGTCGAGGTTCCGGGAGAATCCGACATAAACGAGCAGTCCTCAGGTTCGAGAGTGAGCGAATCGTCGTGTTCAGTACAGTTCGCCGCAGGCCCGGCGTGCGTCGCGCTCGAACCAGTTGTCGAAATAATAGTGTTTTCCTTGCTTCCACGCCCAGAGGCTTGCCAGCAGATAGGCCGGGATGAACGCCACTCCCCAGCGCTCCACCTGCCGCACGTGCGCCTGTTCGTGTTCCCGGCAATAGTCCAGGCTATCCGCATCGCGACCGATGATCGCGTGTCCCAACGTCATGGCGGCGAAGCCGTTCCTGGTGGCAAGCCAGGTCGAGAACCCTCCGTGGAATTCGAGGGTGCCGAGGCGGTACTGAACGCGTCCTCCGGTTGCGAGGGTGAGTGCTCCGGCAGTCAGTCCGACGCATGTCGTCGGCGCCGCCCACGCATAGGCGAGTGACCGTTTCATCCTGCGCAAGAGAGCGGCCATCGCATTCGCATCCGATCATGCAGAAACGGTGGGTTGCGACTCGGCGACGCGCTCGACGAATTCCACCAGAGCGTGGAACTCGGGGTACTCCCGGCCGATCGCTTCCCGATCTAGGGGCGTCTCCTGCGCTAGCCGATTGATCCGTTCCGCACGCTCGACACGTTTCGACCAGGTCGCCTCCGGAGGTCCGAGAATGGGGCCGACCCGAGGATCTGCCAGTGCCCACGATTCGATGTCCGGTTCCGCGAACGCTATTTGCCAGTACGAATCGGGCGAAACTTTTGAAAAACGCCTGACGAGGGAACTGCGGCGCTCTTCGACCGGCACGGGCCAGTCCGCGCTGTTCAGGACCAAAGCGACGTAGCGCTCTGGATCGTCGAAGAGGGTGAATTCGGCGGCAGATCCGGCGGCGCTGGGAGTCATGTAATCGATTGTCTCGAGCTCACCCCGTTGCGTCTCCGGGAGGAAGATCGCCTCGAGAAGTTGTTTCTCGGGAGCCGCTTGCGTGAAAATCCGTAGCCTTGGTCTCATCGTAAGGCCCTACCACAAAGCCGGTCGAGGAAGGCGCATCGCTTCCATCATCATACTCGGAAACCGGAACCGAGGGACTGCCGGCTTTCACGGCAAGCGCCCATTTGCGCCAGACCAACGGTTCCATGCGGTGCGGTCCCGGAACGGCCAATGCCCACGACAGGTCGATAGAATCAAACAGCAGCACACGCATCGGCTTCAGATATTCGGACGACTCCAGCGCGGGTTCGGTGAAACCTGCGTACGAAAAGAAAAGTCCGAGCGATCCGATGGGTCGACGTTCCACCAGCGCATGAAGCCGGAAGATCGAGTCCATATCCGTGGGCTGCGCTTGGAACTTGGATTCGATTAGGAAACCTTGCCATCCAAAAATGATCAAGCCATCCTGTTGCTCCCGAGCAAACCGCCCCGATGTCGTTGGGATCTGAAACGGGTAATGGATTGTCGCTCCGGCTAACCGGAAGGCTTCGATGATGAGGCGCTCGAACAACCAACCCGCCTCTTGCGGAGAAAGCGGCTGGGATCGAAACGATGGCTGCGCAGGCGACTTTACCGTTAATTCCCGCCAGACGGTGGAAAGTTCGCGCCAATCCGCCGCGTGCCAACCCTGGATTTGCCTCAATACACTAGCCGTTTCCGACATGGGAGCGAGCTCACCCACCGCGCCGCGCGCGGACTTGCTCCATGGCCTTCATCGCAAGCGTCCATCCCCCATAGACCGCGAGCGCCAGGATCAAGCCGACGACACCGAAGGCGCACACGTGCTGGAACGTTCCGTGCGGTGAAAACTCACGGCCGAACAGTTCCACGCCCATGTGATGTGCAAAAGGCAACATGGCAGAGACTCCTCAAAGACGGGAAATCAGACGAAGTTCCGAACCCTCTCACCGACTTTCGAGCACACTTTCGTTGCGCAGGTAGATCTGCTTGAGCGCTTCGACGGTGTCGGCGTTGGGCTGTTCCCAGAGCCCACGGTCCACCGCTTCGAGCAGCCGTTCGGCCATCGACCGCAACGCCCAGGGGTTTTTTTCCTGAAGGAACTCCTGGACCTCCGGATCGAGCAAGTATGACTGGCTCAGGTCTTCGAACATCCAATCGTCGATCACCTGCGCGGTGGCCTCGTAGCCGAAGAGGTAGTCGACGGTGGCGGCCATTTCGAAGGCGCCCTTATAGCCATGTCGCATCACGCCGGCGATCCACTTGGGGTTCACGACGCGCGAACGGAAGACGCGACGCGCCTCGTCGGCGAGGTCGCGCACGCGGACGTTGTCGGGGTTGGCCGTGTCGCCGAAGTAGGCCGCGGGGTTCTCGCCGGTTAGCGCGCGAATGGCGGCGATCATGCCGCCGTGGAACTGAAAATAGTCGTCGCTGTCAAAGATATCGTGTTCGCGGTTGTCCTGATTCTGGACGGCGACGGCGACTTGCGAGAGCCTGCGCTTGAACGGCTCGGCGGCCGCGACGCCGTGATCCTGGGCGGTGTACGCGTAGGAACCCCAGTGGATGTACACTTCCGCCAGATCGGCGTCGGTCTTCCAGTTCCGCTCATCGATCAGATTGAGGAGCCCTGCCCCGTAAGAGCCGGGTTTCGAGCCGAAGACTCGGTACTTGGCTTGTCGGGCTGCTGCGTCCGGTGCGAGACCCTTGGCTTCGAGCGCCTGGGTTTCGCGCTGGACGTGCCGCCGGACGTAGTTTTGCTCGTCGGGTTCGTCCGCCGCGGCGACCAGTTCCACGGCCTTGTCGAGCAACGCAACCACGTTCGGGAACGCGTCGCGGAAGAAGCCGGAGATGCGGACCGTTACGTCAATGCGCGGCCGGCCCAGTTCGGAGAGCGGCACAAGCTCGACGCGCTTGAGGCGGCGGCTCTCAAGCACCCAGACGGGACGCACCCCCATGAGGTGGAGGATTTCGGCGATGTCGTCGCCATGCGTGCGCATCGTGCTGGTGCCCCACACAACGATGCCGACGCTCCGCGGATAGGTACCGTCGTTTTCCGCGCGATACTTTTCAATCAGACGTTCCGCAGCCTGGGTGCCGACCTTCCAGGCGGTTTCGGTGGGAATCGTGTGAATGTCGATGCTGTAAAAATTACGCCCGGTGGGCAGGATCCGGGCCATGCCGCGTGTCGGAGCACCGCTCGGGCCAGCGGGGACAAACCGGCCGGAGAGGCCGCGGAGGGTGTGGGTGAGTTCATCGGAAGTACGGTCGAGGCGTGGACCGATTTCCTGTCGAATAAACGTGAGAACGCGATGAAGCGCCGGATGGCTCTTTGCGTGATCCATCGTAATTTCGGCGCCGAGCTCAGTGATCCCGCGATCGGAAGCCGAGCCTGGCTCTGAGAGGGCGCATCGAACGGCAAACTGGCAGCACCGATCCATCCAATCGACAAGGTCGCCGCGCGTCCACACTTCCTGTCCTCGTCCCGTTGCGGCCGCTAGCAGTGCTTGGATACGAACATCCGTTATGGCGGCACCCAGATCGCTGGTTAGCTCGTCTGGGTTTATGCCATAGTTCCTAGCAAGTGTATTCCGCAACGAAGGGACGTCACCGTTATCGAGACGAGTCATCGCCACGGTCAAACCGACCAGTTGTTCGCCAGCAGGAGATTCCCCGAGGATGTGCAAACCGTCGCGAATCTGCGCATCGCCCAATTCGCAGAGGTAACCATCAATCTCCTGCAGGAATCCGTCAAACTCATCCGCCTCTGGGCATCGCTCCACTTTCAAATCACGGTCAAGATTGTTCTTTGTCACGAGCGACCAGATCTGCCCCGTGATATGCGGTAGTTTCGACGGATCGAGCGAGGCCATGCGGTAGTATTCATCGAGCAACTGTTCCAGCCGTGCCAGGTCGTCGTACGTCTCGGCCTGGGTCATCGGCGGGATGAGGTGGTCGATGATCACGGCATGTCCACGCCGTTTCGCCTGAGTCCCTTCGCCAGGGTTATTGATGATATAAGGATAAAAATTCGGAAGATCGCTGAGCATAATCTCGGGGTAACATTCCGAGCTCAGTGCCGTTGCCTTGCCGGGGAGCCATTCGAGGTTGCCGTGCTTGCCCATGTGGATCACGGCATGGGCGCCGAACTCGTCGCGGAGCCAGCGGTAGTAGGCGAGGTAGTGGTGCGTCGGTGGTAGGTCGGGGCTGTGGTAGATCGCCATCGGATCGGCGCCGAAGCCGCGCGGGGGCTGAATACCCACGAAAACGTTGCCGAAGCGGAGCCCTGGGATTGCGAGCTGGTCGTCGATCCGTCCGACGGAGCCGAGGGGGACGCCCCATTGCTCGACCATCGCATGCCGAGACGTTGCGGGAAGTTCGTTGAACCAAGCGTCGTAAGTCGCGAGGCTCACATGTCCTTCCGCAGACCGCATCTGCTCGTCCGTCAGGAATTCCTCGTCATTCGTGCAGCGGTCGATCAGCCGGTGCATGAGGGCGTCGCCGTCGGGGGGGATGTCGTCGACGAGATAGCCGTCCTGGCGCAAGGCGCGGAGCAGGTTCATCACTGACGCCGGTGTATCGAGTCCGACGCCGTTGCCGATGCGAGCGTTCTTGGTGGGATAATTGCCAAACAGAATCGCGACTTTCTTCTCGGCGTTGGGCGTGCGCCGGAGCCTCGCGAAGTTGACGGCGAGCCGCACTACGAAGTCGATCCGGTCGGCCTTCGGCACGTAGCTCTTGATGGCGGTGCCGAGGCGATCGTCGTATTGCGACTCTTCCTTGAAGCTGATGGCGACCGTATTGATGCGTCCGTCGAACTCGGGAAGTACGACGTTCATCGCCGTATCGCGCGGGGTCAAGCCGGCGGACGACGCGAGCCAGTCCTCTTGGCTCGACGTGCAGAGCACCGCCTGGAGAACGGGCACGTCGAGTTGTTGAAGCAGGTCCACGACCGCTCCAGAGGCCTCAACGTGTGTTCCCTCGCTCAGATGCGCCACGGTGAAGCTCAGCGTGCTGATGAGTACGTCGACGCGCGACTTGCCGTGCTCGTCGAGCAGGAACTGCCGGAAGACTGGCGGGACGCCCCCTTCTTGATCCGGGTCATCCTTGAGGCTGTAGCAAAAGATACCGAGTGCATTGGTCCCTGCCGCTTCGAGTTGCCGCAGCAGGGCGTCGATCGGCGCGACGTTATACGCCATCCAGTGGGCGCGATAGAAGAGGACGCCGATCGTGGGACGGTCAGGGCGATAAACACGTTCTTGCCACGCCTTGAGCCCTACGCCATCGGGGAGATCCGGGTGATACACGCCGTCGCGGGGGAGTTCCGTGGGTGGGTCGTAGCCGAGGGCGGTGAGCAGGATATTGTCGCTCAAACAACGCAGTAAGTTAACGACGTTGGGAACGCCCCCCTGGGTGAAGTATTCTACGACTTGCGTGATCAAGGGCAGCGGCGCGTGGCAGAGCGCGGTCAATTCAGGATCGAGTGCCTGCTCGCCGGGCAATGCGAAGAACGCAATCCCGCGCGACCGGCATTCACGGGCGAGTCGCTCGAAGCCGTCGGCGAAATACGCGCGCCCGCCGAGGACCCGCACAACCACCGCGCGGGCCTGCGGCAAATCATCGGCCACGAACCGGTCCAGAACCTGCGGATCGTGCAGTTCGTTCGTGTTGCGCGCCCGCACCTGAGCAAATCCGTCGGGCAACTGCCGAACGGCTGCGCCCAGCGCCTGGATTTCGGTGTCGGCGGTCGTCAGGATCAGAAACAACGCGGGCCTCGATATCCAAAGGGCCGCGCCACGAGGACCGCCGTCGCAGGGAAAGGACGAACGAGGACGGGGCCAGAAACCGAAAACGCACCAGCCCCGAGATGTCCGCAAAGTCCCCCGACTACCTTACCCTCGAAGGCGTCGTAGGTGGTTTGTCCCGGTCCGGTCTTCTGGCTCGTGGGCCGTCAGTGCGTTGGGCCTTCCCACCCGTTTTTCGGGCAGTGGCCATATCAAAGGAAACACACCGTTCCCACTTACAGCGGCGGGGCCGCGCCGGTTTCACACCGGCTTCCCAGCGACCGAGACGTTATTCGACGAGCCTCCGAATGTGGGTTCCCCCCCCTCAGAGGCGGCTTCTCATCATGGGGACCCAATCTGCCACTGTCAACCGGAATCCCAATCCCTCGCCGAAGTCGCCAGGAGCGCGCGGTTCCTCGTCGCCATAGTCTGTTGGAAGGGCGGCAAAGAATTACGTATCGTACGCTTTCTTCGTATCCCCGCCGTTTGTCAAAATATTCACATGGTTGAGTATAATTCGGCACCGATCTTGCGGGCGTTGGCTGATGCGAGTGTGGAAACTCGCGCGCCTGGTCCGCGCTTTCGGCGCATGCGGACGGCGAGGGAGAGGGTTGTGCCGATGGGGGATGCGTTTCATGAGAACGTTGAGTGCTTGGGCGCTGATGGTCTTCCTGGGATTGAGCGCTCCGGTCGGAGCACAGGTCCAGAAGCAGAACGCCGGCGCGAATCCGAACCAAATTCCGAATGCCGCCAACATGCAGACGATTCACGGCGTTGTGACGGGCGTCACGATCGCGGGCGAGACCATCATCAACTATGAGACGGACCAGGCGATGGTCGCGCGGACAACGTACTTGACCGTGCTCGGAGCACCCGGAAAGGGTCATGAAAAAGGCGACGCTCAGCGCAATGAGAACGCGAAGGACGATGATAAGGACTCCCAGCACAAGAAGCACTGGAACCACGTCTACTACCTGGCGATCACACCTCAGACCAAGGTGTGCATGGAGGGCGAGGACTCCAAGAAGAACGGGTCAACTCCCGCCGATCAGCAGAAACGAAACGAGGCCTTCCAGAAGATTGAGCTGGGAGAGCACGTCAGGGTTGAGTTTACGCCGTTCGGACCGCCAGGCAATCGGCCCGCGGACATGAAGCACGGCCGTGAGCGGACGTTGCGAGGTCAGGCGTCGTCAATCGAAATCTGCAAGGAGGACACACGGAGCGACCAGAACTCCAAAGAGAACCGCTCGAACAAAGATAAGAAGTGAGCGGAGACGAACTGGGTCGGACAAAGGTGCGGCCAAGGAGGGCCGCCCGCCACTGGATGAGATACGTCGAGCGAGTGATGTCGACCCATCGACCGGCGAGGCTGCTGGTCGCCTTCCGCCCCCGTGTTTACGGCACGTCCGCCACCGGTTAAAGTGCGGGAACGACGCTGCCGAACGGCGCGACGAGGCGGAGAGGTCGGGTGCATGGATTTTGGACTGAGCGAAGCGCAGCAAACCTGGCAGGACGCAGCGGTTCGGTTTGCGCGCGAGCAGCTTCAAGACGACCTGCTCGGTCGGGACGAGCGCCGGGAATTCTGGCACGAGGGCTGGAAACGTTGCGGCACGTTCGGACTCCAGGGGCTGCCCGTTCCCGTCGAGCACGGCGGCCAAGGGCAAAATCTCTCGGTGACGATCGCGGCCATGGAAGGCATCGGGTATGGATGTCCTGACAACGCCCTGGTCTTCGCGATCAATGCATCGATCTGGACGAACACGATTCCCATCCTGCTCCACGGCAGTGACGCGCAAAAGCGCACCTATCTCCCGGGGCTCTGCGACGGTTCGCTCATCGGTGCGAACGGCGCGAGCGAGGTTGAGTCCGGCTCCGACATTTTCAGTATGCAAACCCGCGCGGAGCGCCGAGGTGATCGCTGGGTGCTCAACGGACGGAAGATGTGGGTCACCAGTGGTCCCGTCGCGGACGTGTTTGTGTGTTACGCAACGACGGACCCCTCGAAGGGCGTCCTGGGTGTGAGTGCCTTTCTTATCCCAAGGGACACACCGGGTTTTCGGGTCGTGCGCGAAATCCCCAAGATGGGTCTTCGCACGGCGCCCATGGGCGAGCTGGCGCTCGAGGATTGCGAGTTGCCCGCGGAAAACCTTCTTGGCCGTGAGGGGCGAGGCGCGGAGGTGTTTCAGTGCTCCATGGAATGGGAGCGGGGCGCGATCCTCGCCGGCGCACTGGGGACGATGCGCCGGCAGCTTGAGAATTGTGTTGAGCACGCGCGCAAACGGAAGCAGTTCGGCCAATCCATCGGTAAGTTCCAGTCGGTGGCCAACCGCATCGTTGATATGAAGGTGCGGCTCGAGACGTGCCGGCCGCTGGTGTACAAGATCGGCTGGCTTAAAGACCAGGGGCGAGACGCAACCCTGGAAGCCGCACTGGCGAAGCTGCATGTCTCCGAGTGCTTCGTTCAGAACAGCCTGAGCGCCGTTCAGATCTTCGGCGCCTCGGGCTTTGTCAACGAGTTTGGCGTGGAGCGCGACCTGCGGGACAGCGTTGGCAGCATGATCTACTCCGGCACGAATGATATCCAGCGCAATATCATCGCCCAGCAATTGAAGCTCTGAACAAGCCACGCTTCCATGCATCGAGCTGCGTTCGGCGAGGAGCCGCACCCGCCCATTTTCTCCTAACTGCCTACTGGCAATCGTTTGTCCGCTCGGGTATCACTGGACGATCTTACGATCACCCAACCGAAAGTTCCATGTCGGGCCCCGCCGGAGACCGAGCGAATGAATCCGCGCCGTCTGTTTATTGCCAGTTGTATCTCACTCATCGCTTCGGCGTTCTCATTCGTGATTCGCCAGGACGTGTTGCCGGCTTTCGGAACAACATTCGACCTCAACGCAACCCAACTCGGTTTCATCGCGGGACTTGCCTTCTGGGGCATGGCCGTGTCGATGGCGCTGGGCTCGTTCATCGTGGACGCCCTGGGAATGAAGCAGATGCTCGGGCTGGCGTTTCTCTGCCACCTTGTGGGTACGCTGCTGACGATTTTCGCGCCTTATATCGCGGCGGGACATTCTGCCTATTATGTTTTGTGTGCGGCCACGTTTCTGGTCGGGAGTGCGAACGGCTTTGTCGAGATCGGCATCAATCCGCTGGCTGCGACGCTCTATCCCAAAGAGAAGACTCACATGCTCAACATCCTCCATGCCTGGTGGCCTGGGGGGTTGTTCCTGGGCGGCTTGTTGTCGATCGTTTTGAGCAACGCTCTGGGGCTCGGCCTGGGAGGCGCAGCGAGTAGCAAGGATGCGACGACGTTCGGCTGGCAGATCAAGATGGGGTTGATCCTGATTCCGACCCTTGCGTATGGAATCCTCTTTTTCACGCAATCATTCCCGGTGACCGAGCGTGTCGCTTCGGGCATTTCGCATCAAGAAATGCTCTCGCAGGCGCTCAGGCCGATGTTCCTGCTCTGGGCGTTCTGCATGCTGCTCACGGCTTCGACTGAGCTGGCACCCCAGGGCATGCAGAGCTTGGTTCTCGAGAAGACGGCGGGGATCAACGGGACGTACGTGCTGATGGGCACAAGCGCCATCATGTTTACATTGCGACACTTCGCGGGTCCGATCGCCCATCGCCTCTCGCCGGTCGGTATGCTGACCGGTTCGTCGATCCTCTCGGCGATCGGCCTTTATGCACTGAGCTTTGCGTACAACACCCCGACGGTCATCGTTGCGGCGACGATTTACGGCCTGGGCATCGTCTACTTCTGGCCGACGATGCTGGGCGTCACGGCCGAACGCTTCCCGCGCGGGGGCGCGTTCTTGCTGGGGCTCATGGGCTGCGTGGGGAACCTCGCGATTGGTGTGGTCTCGCCGTGGATGGGGAGCGTCAACGACAATATCACGTACAATGCGCTCACGCCTGAGCTTCAGAATACGATTGTGGTGAACAAGGTGATCGAGCCGGAAAAGGTCAAGGCGTTGCCTGAGGCTGAGAAACAGATCGTGGCCAAGGCGCAGAGTGAAGGGGCGAAGTGGTCGTTCCGCTATGTGTCGGCCCTCCCCGTGGTCCTGGTCCTGATCTTCGGGGCCATCGCCCTGTCGGACCGAGCGAAGGGAGGCTACAAACCGGAGGTGCTCAGAGGAGACGAACTCTCGCCTGCGGAGATGGCGTCGGACTACTGACCGGCGATCCGGCTTCGCAATGCCCTTGCTGGTGACGCGGTCCCCGGTGGAACGGGGACCGTTTGGTTTTGGGTTTGGACCTTTTTTTCAGCGAGATGTTTCGTGGCCAACCCGGCTTCGTCCTCGCCCGTTTCCCGCGGACTGTCGTCCATTGAATCGGCCTTCGTGACGGATACGTTGGAACGAAAGTCCTGGCAGGACACCATAGCCCCGCAATTCATTGCGCTTTTCTTGTGGGTGGTCTTTTTCGACCAGCTCGCCGTCAAGACGCTGGCCGTCGGTGGTTTGGGGCCCTCGGTCGCAGGTGCCGCGGTCGCGGGCGTGTTGTGCTTCCTGCTGCTCTATTATGCCCCCGCGAGCTGGGGGTGCCAGACCGGCTTGCCGCTCACGGAGGTGAGTGCGAGCACCTTCGGCCGTGTCGGCGCCGCGCGCTTGTCGGGCGTGCTCTTCGGGGTGGCTCAAATCGTCTGGTGCTCGGTAGCGACGTATTATGCGACCGAACTGATCCTGGAGGGTCTGGCGTCTATCCAACTGCTCGACCCACGAGCTCTCCGTCCGATGGTGATCGTGCGGCACACTGTCCCCAGCTTTCTGTTCCTGCTCACGTCGGCGTTCTGGTGCTGCTGGGCGGGGTTGGTGGGAGCCTATCTCGTCCGCGTCATCGCGGCCCTCATGCGGGTGTTTCCCATCTTTCCCGCGTGCATGCTGGGGGTCGCGATGATGATGACGATCAAAGACGCGGTTATGTTCCGTTCGCTGGGAGTGGACGTGAGGACTGGGCAGAACGTGCCGTTCCCTGCGTTGAGCGCGTTGCTCAACATGGTCCAGATGGTCTTCGGATTTTTCGCAGTGGCGGGTCTGGCTTCCGTGGAGTGGGGGGCTGCGAGCCGGAGCGCTCGCGACGTCCGTCTCGGTGGCCTGGTGGGCGTGGTGTTCGCCCCCTGGACGGTGGTGACCATTGTGCTTCTCGTGGTTGCGGGCGCCCAGGGATCAACGATGCTCGAGGTCGGTCGCGGGGCTGTGCCTCCTCCATCGGCGGCGGCCTTTACATTTCATGACGTGATCTACCACAGCATCGGCGGCCGCCTCGGCTGTGCGATGCTCCTGATTTTCGGGCTCGCATCCCTGGCGCCGACGACCTACACGGCGTTTGTGATCGGTCAAAGGCTGACGAGGGCGTGGCCGAGGATTTCACGCGTGCGGTGGTCGATGATTGGGTCGGCGGCGGCCTGGCTGTTCATCCTCACGGGGTTCACGACGGACCTCGAGGGAATCTTCAGCGTGATGGGAGCCATTTTTGCGCCGATGGCGGGGGCGATGACCGCGGAATATGTACGATACCGAGGCCGCTGGCCGGGGGCCCGAGCGGGGATCAACATGGCGGGCCTTGTGGCGTGGGTTGCGGGGCTGAGTGTGGGATTGCTCCCGATCCTCGGCCGCGCGTGGGGCCGGCCGGAACTGGCCCGCTTTCAGCCCGCGGCCGTTGTCGCTGCCCTCACGGCGTTCGTTGTGTACCTCGGTCTCGCGATGCTCGGTGGCGAAGGTCCGGTCGAATCGGCGCTCGCTGGGAATGTCTCAACCAGTACGGCAGGTGACGCGACGACGTGAGCGCCTACAGCAGTTGACGGTCGCGTTCCGCCCAGCGGGGAGGGCGAGGCTCCGTCCGAGCCAGCCTTGATCTATCGGCGAGTCTTCGAGCCGATGGATCATTGCGTGCCGCCAAGGGAACCGCGTCATCACGCGCGATGTTCAGAGGACTCGAAGACTCGTCCTCCGAACAAGGCTGGCCCGATATCTCAATGGGCGGCTGCGGCTTGAAGA
>DAIDJG010000483.1 GCA_027451445.1 Singulisphaera sp. | reverse complement strand
CCCGATCCCGGCATGCTGAACGATTCCGCCGTGACCACGGCCCCGCCCGTCGGGGGAACCAAGGGCACGACCGCGGACAGAAGCGTCCGGTTCTCCAACGGATCAAGGACCGGACGAGACTGGATGGTACGTCCCATGGATGAGCTCCGATCGTCTGTTCGCTGCGCTGCGAAATGCTCAGTGGCACCTGTTGCCAGACGAGCCAATTCGTAGGCAGTCAAAACCATCGGAGATCACTTTCGCAACTTTTGCGCCAAAAGATTAACACTCTTAGTCGTACTCGAATCTATAGACGATAATAAAAAAGGTGCCACGGAGACCGTGATTCGGACTGCGATGTCGCTGCTTATTCGAGATGCGTCGTGAAATAATTGGAGGGGCGGAAATGAGCCGGCGGGGAAAAACGCGTCCTGAGGGCGACTAGCCGATCACCTCGGCCGATCGCTTCAAGGATGAGGGTGACGGTCGACATGCGTTGGGGAATCGTGTTGTCATTCGAATCAACTACTGTAATATTATTAATAGATTGGCATAAGCCTTACCGCAAGGGCGGTGTCGATCCGGTTTTCCGCCGGGCGTTCACGCTCCCGAGGGATGGGTTGCAAAGATCGTTCCGTAGGCACGGACCTGTCGGTCCATGATGAGCCGAACGACATCAGAAACAGAGAGCGCACGCGAGAATTCCTTGAGAGTCGCGCGCGGGGCGTGGCTATTGGCATGGAACAGACGGAAATTTCGGTAACCGTGGTCCGCCAATTCTTCGAGGACGGCGATGCACGTCGCATCGCCAGCGATGTAGGGCTCGAGTTCCAGGCAGAGCAGGGGATGGTCCGCCTCGAGTGTGCGACTTGCTCCCTTGAGCAATGCGAGCTCTCCCCCCTGAATGTCCGCCTTGATCAGGTGGACGCGGTCCCTGATCAAGGGGATTCCTTCACCGTCGAGTCCGCGGACGCGGTCGATGGTTGTGGTGTCCACGGTCGTATGAGATGGGGCACCCTCGGCATGGACGAGGCTGTGGAAGGCAAGATTGTCCCGGAAGATGTTCAGGGCCGCGGTGCCCACAACGTCGGACACCGCTGACGAATACGTCTGGAACGTGGGTGCCTCGGCATTGCGCTCCTGAAAGAGCAACGCATTCGCCAGCAGCACGAGGTAGTTATTCACTTCCGGCTCGAACGAGACGATCGTTCCGGAAGGGCCTACCGCCTGAGCGAGCAACAGCGAGTAATACCCGATGTTTGCCCCGACATCGAAGCAAATGCTGCCCTCCTTCGCCATCGAGGATAGGAGAAAAGACTCGGGAAACTCCCAGTATCCGAACCGGGCGAGCTGTGCTGAGAGGATGCAGTCGTTGTGCGGAAGATGTGTGATGATCGGGAAACACGCGGCGTCGACGATCTGGTGAGTGGCCTCGTTTCCATCGCCGACGTCGGTAATGAAGATCTCATCGGGATTTGTGCATTCTAGCCGAATCGGTTGAGGGGTTTCTGGACCTGAGGGAAGCGAAGCCTCGAACCTGAGCTTCATGGTCGCACCGCCGATCAGGAATGGTGGGGTAAGAATACCAGGGGGAGTCGGTCGCAACCAGAGACGCGGATTCGCTGATAAACCGTTGCGGCTGGGCGGTTGGGTTGTCATCATCAGCCGCATGGCGACGATTTCCGAGACACTCGCGACTGCCATCGAACATCAACATGCCGGCCGTTTGCAAGCGGCCGCAGAGCTTTTGACGCAGGTTTTGCAGACGGAGCCGGACCAAGTTGATGTCCTTCACCGGCTCGGACGGCTCGACTACCAGTTGGGTCGGGTCCCCGAGGCCATCGCTGCCTACCGGCGGGCCGTGGAGCTCGAGCCTGAGTTCGCGGAGGCCCACTACGACCTTGGCAATGCCCTCAAGGCCGAGGGGAAACTCCACCATGCCGCTGCGAGTTACCGCCAGGCCGTCGAACACGATCCCAGCCATGCCGGGGCGCACGCCAACCTGGGACTCGTCCTGGCGGATGTGGGTAAGCTTGACGAGGCGGTCGCCTGCTGCCGGCGCGCTCTCGCGCTGAAGCCCGACTGCGCTGAGGTGTACTGCCATCTGGGCAAGGCGCTGAAATACCTTGGGAGGCTCGACGAGGCAATCGCCAGCTATCGACGCGCCCTGGAGCTGAAGCCCGACTATGCGAAGGCGCACAGCAACTTGCTCTTTGGGCTCCAGTATCGCGCAGGCGTAACGCCTGCCGAACTGGCCGAGGCGCATGCTGCCTTCGACCTCCAGCACGCGGCGTCCTTGCGCAGCAGCATCGTTCCGCGCGAGTCCGCGCGCGATCCAGCGGGTCCGCTCCGCCTCGGCTTCGTTTCGCCCGACCTGGGCCGGCACCCTGTCGGTTATTTCCTGGTGCCCGTCCTGGAGAACCTGGCCCCCGAGCAGGCCGAGACGGTCGTCTACTCCGACCGGACGTTCAAGGACGACATGACGGTCCGGCTCCAGGCCGCGGCAAGCGAGTGGCACGATGTCTTTCGGCTCAGTAACGAAGCACTCGCGGAACGAATCCGCGCGGACGGGATCGACGTGCTTTTCGACCTGGCGGGGCACACGCGCGACGGCCGTCTGCTCGTCTTCGCCCACAAGCCCGCGCCGGTGCAGGTGACCTGGGCCGGCTACGCCGGCACCACGGGCCTCCGGGCGATGGACTACATCCTGGCCGATCGCTTTGAGATCCCGCCGGGGGCGGAGTGCTATTACCAGGAGCGCGTGCTGCGCATGCCCGACGGCTATGTGTGCTACGATCCGCCGGCATACGCGCCTCCGGTCATCCCGCTCCCCGCGGCCGGGCGCGGGGTCGTGAGCTTCGGGTGTTTCAACAACCTCGCCAAGCTCACCCCTCAGGTGGTCGAGGTTTGGGCGCGCATCCTGCGCAGAACGCCGGGCTCGCAGCTTGTGCTCAAGTATCGTGGGGGCGACGAGCGGAGCGTCGTCGAACGCTTCGTGGCGCTGTTCGCAGCCCACAAGGTCGACCGCCAGCGCCTTGTGTTTCTGGGATCTTCGCTCCACACGGAGCTGCTGTTCGCGTATCAGCAGATCGACATTGCGCTCGATCCTTTCCCCTACTCGGGGGGGCTGACCACCTGCGAGGCACTCTGGATGGGCGTGCCCGTTGTAACCTGTCCGTTCGATACGTTTGCCAGCCGTCATTCCCTCAGCCACCTCTCGAACGTGGGCCTGACCGAGACGATCGCCCGTGACCTCGACGAGTACGTCGGAATCGCCGTTTCTCTCGCAAACGACGAGACGAGACTGGCGGAGCTGCGGACGGGATTGCGGGAACGGATGGCGCGCTCGCCCCTCTGCGACGGCAAGCGCTTCGCCACAAACCTGGTGCGTCTACTGCGCGAGGTCAGCCGTATTTGAGGTTCTGCGGCGTGCGCCTCGCTGCGTTCGGGTGCACGTCAGCTTTTGATTTTTTCGAGCGTTGGTTTGGGTGGTTTGGGTCGGCGAGTCAATGGGCAGCCGGGACGGCTCCGGAGGTGACTGTTCAGTCGCCCGTCGTCGCACAGCGAGGCGGCGCGGACTTGGAGGAT
>DAIDJG010000482.1 GCA_027451445.1 Singulisphaera sp. | reverse complement strand
CGCACGACGACGCTCGTGTCACGGTTGGTCGCGCCGGGGACTTCCGGTCCAGTCGTGACCAGGTCGATTACGTCTTCGATAGGCGGCCGTGATTCGCAAGCCGCCGCAAGCAGCTCGAGCGTCCGGGCGATCGCAGCCCCGGACATACCGGAGGACGCCAGTTCCTGGAGAGCGGCGGATATATCAGCCGCGACAGCCCCGTTCAGCAATCGTTGCACGCTCGGCGACATGTACGGCGGGAATAACCGGCCGGCGCGCAGCGCAATTACCAAGACACGCAGGTCAGACGGGGCGAGGGCGAGAAGCGGTTCATGCATTCGCCGTCGGCTCCGAGAAAAATTCCGCGCCCAGATCGGGGACTGTCCGGACCACAAGCGCCCGGTCCAGAAAATCGTTCCGCTGCTCGCAGCTCGGCTCCGAGATCAGGAGGCAACCATGGCAGGCGGCGCCATGCAAGAACCGGCGTTCGTGAGCACTCGCTGGATCATGTTGAGCGCATACGGGATCGTTCGAACACAGAACACCCATGTCGATCGCGTTCCGGATCGTCTCGTGGATGCGGCGGCCGAGCTGCACCAAGCCACCGAGCGTACCCTCCGCGTCGGAAGTGCCTGTCATCAGAAGAACACCGTAGCCGACATTGGGTATCGCGTAGATGCGTTCGCGGATTGAGCTCGCCGGGTAGCCACAACTAAGAGCGACGGCGGCTATAAGCATGTGGGAAAAGGAATGCAACATCACATAAGGCAGGCCAGGAAAATCGCGGGCACTCAGATCGTGCTCCTTGCTCCGTATCTTGAATCCAGACGCGAGGTCCAGTCCACGCTTTTGAACCTGAGGCCTCGCCATCCAGTCCTGGATCGCCTTCGTCGAAAACTGAATGAAAACCCCTTCGCCCCGGTTCTCGAAAGCAGGCAGCCACGATATCTCTCGCGCAAGCGAGGCCGATCGGACGCCCATGTCCAATTCGCCTTCAATATCGGGCGCGGCGGACTCAAATCGCGTAAAGCCAACCTGAGCGACTACCTCCCTGAGACGGTGCACCAACACGACGCGCTCTACTGGGCTCATCCACGGCCGGTCCCACGTTTGTTTCGGCAAGGATCGCGCATAGAACACGCCCTCAGGCCGGTCCTCTCCGACTTCCTCCTTCGAGGTCATCAGAGTCTCAAGCTCCGCCACTTTCATGGATTTGTCGCCGGGAACACCAACACCTCGGCGAGCAAGGATATCCGCGAAAACTTCCTCGTCACTGATCCCCTCCAGTGCCATTTTCACAGCGGACTTCCGCCGCTCATATTTGAGCTGGTCGATGTCGTCCACGACCTCCAAGAAAGTCCAGACTGCATCTACAGCCCGTCGGACCACGTCATCCCGGTCAGGAAGAGAGATCACGCTCATTAGTTGGGAAAAGTAGGCATTGGAGGCGGACCGAATCAGCAAGCGGCTTGGCTCGCCACACGGTTCCTTGGTGAAGGAGCCGAGCCATGGCCTTGCTCCATCACACGACCCAAGCGCGCGATTTTCAATAATTGCGGCCTGAGCCATACTCCGCTCAGCTCTTCCGCATTCACATCGAACCCACACCTCCGTTAGATCGCCGCTCGTTCCTCGTTCATCCAAGTACAACTGCCGCTGCTGCTTGGCACAATCGGTTTGACCATTGTGGGCGAATACATACCAGTCGACGTCGCCGATGTGCCCAGCGCGGCAAGCACGCACGAAGCGCACCGGCACCACGGACCGCCGTTTCCTGTCGCGATCGACAAATTTCCCTTTCGTTAAGGCCTTCCGATGAACCAAGAGCCGCGTTCTCATTCCGGGCCGCGTCTCTGACTCAATATCTTGAGTGATAAACCACTCCGGGAACTGGAAGGCATTTATACCGGTCAAAGGGGCCGACGGATCGTCGTCGGCTGGCGGCGGCGTCCTTAGGTCGACGCCGCCAACGCCCAAAACTTGGGCTAGTTTCTTACTCAATCGAGGCTCCGAAACCAGATCTCCGCCCGGCAACCAGAATTCGAGGCCACCAATGAGAACCGCATGGTTGGGCAGGTCCACCATCGCGCCCGGGCCGAAAGTTGTCACGACCTGGCTCTGGCGGATTTCACCTTGCGGTTTCTTCGACTTACTCACTCCGCCACTTCCTCCAACTCGGTGTTCTCCAGCGTGCGAACCCAGATGTTCACGCTGGGTTCGACGTCCCTTAGTGACCTGCCCGCCCGGAACTTCATGCGCCAGTTCTCTGGTGGGAGGTTCTT
>DAIDJG010000481.1 GCA_027451445.1 Singulisphaera sp. | reverse complement strand
GCATTCGGGGCAAGAGCATCGATGGATCGTCGTGACATCCTTCTCATGGGCCTTGAACATGGTCCTTACCTCCCTGCTCGGAGTGAGAGAGCGGAAAGGCCATTGTACTCGAAATGCTGAAGTTATTCTTGGACACCCACTTAGGGGGTGTGCGTGCGAAGCCAAGTCGGTGCATCAGGGAAATGTCTTGGTCTTCACCCCATTGGCCGATGGCTGCGTAGCTCTTGGCGCCGGACATAATGGCGCAACAAACCAAGGCTAGGATGGCCGTGAGGGGATGTCGCCGTCCATGGCGGCTCCGCGGATCAGGGACCTCGGCCAAGAACGAAAGCAGACTGCGTCCCAGCGCTGCATCCATAGTTGCGCCTCCATGCGACAAATCGGCAAAAGCGGGCTACCATCGCCACGGCCAACTCTCTTATCTTCCCAGCGTGAAACTGTCAACGGCCCTGGCTGGTGTACGACGTCGCGATACTCGCGCGATGCGATTCGATGCAGGACACCGGCGGCTGCCTCGAACTCGCCGAGCTCGCGCAGCACCTCGGCCTTCATGACGAGGTCGTTCTCATCCCCTGCATCGAGCAACTCGGCAAGGGCCCTCAGGTTGCTCTTGAACGGCTCAGACGCCTCAGGGACAGCACCGTCTGCCGCGTGTGATCGTCCGCGGAAGGCGTCGTTCCTCCTCCACCACGCAAGGACCCGTAAGGATCTCTCCCGCTCTCGGTCACTCGCGAGGTTCCCCTCGAGTGCCGAGTAGTACTCAGCTTCAGTCGGCTCCTCGATATATTCAGCGTTCTTCCAGGCTGGATCCACCGGATCGTCCTCTCGACCCCAGGGCTCCTGGGTGCCGATCTCTTTCGCGTCGTAGAGCCAGTAGCACTCGGCGCAATGCCTGCACCTGACGATAGCCGGAGGACGCGGGAGCATCGGGGCGACTTGCTTGCCGTCGCTCCAGACCTGGGCGCCGAATGTGTTGCCGGACACAAGAGTCCTATACTTCGCGAGCCCGTGGCAGTGCGGGCAAGCCACAATCTGGTCTGGACCGGGTAGCATATTGGAAGCTCTCGCCGTCGAACGACACGGTTCAGCGGCCCGCGTAGCGGGTCCGCCGCATGCGAGGGTCAGGCTCGACTTACACTACAACAGCGTTGCCCGCAAAGCCGAAAGCCGCCGCACGACCAGTTTATCACGGATCTGGTCGACCCGCGACAGCCCCATGCTCACTGTCTGAATCTGCGTCAGGTACGCTTCGAGTCGAAATTCGTCAACGCCATCGCCCAGAAAGCGGCAGACGGTTTGAGCGTATCCATCGTACTCGTCGTGATTCTCCGGGTGGTCCAGGACCCCAAGCGGGTTCCATTGGTTGAGTAGGATCTCACGCACCGCGTTGATCAATCGAGGTTCAGCCATTTGTCATCAACCGGAAACCGCTCAATGATACGGATCCGCGGCCCACGGAGCAGGTCCGCGACAATCGGCAGACCCAGGACATGCACTTCGCTGGCTTCTGACGCTTATTGCCGGCAAGTCCGACTTGCGCGCCGGCGAATGGCGCATCTCAGCAGTTCCCATCGAAGCACCGCCCCGGACTAGGATTCGGAGCCAACAGCGTGTTTTCCGTGGGCAGGACAACATTTGCTCGCGAGTGCCATGGTGAAGCGGTGATGCTCGGTCTATGTAGACCTTCCAAGTTCGTCTGCCGCGCAATACCTTCCCTTTCTCAATGCATGTCCTGGGTCTTCTTTCGTGCCAGAAAGGCGGTTCGAAAGTGGGAGAGCCGGGAAAGTCGTTTGAAACCAGGATGGTTCCTTGAGGAACGGGAGGATGAGACGAAAGCGGTAGCAAGCTCCGCGCACTCCAAGGCCTTCGGACTCCTTCAGATGAGCGGATTCACGTGGGAGAACGAAACGGCCGTGCGGTCCGGTTGCCTTGAGGGGGTTTCGGCGGCAAGTTATAACATCTTGGGGAGATTCACTGCCGTGATCCGATTCTTCACGCCACAGCCTGGTTACGGACCCGCCTCCTCGCGGAGGGAATGGCTTCGACTGGGGAGCCTCGCCTCGGTCTCGGCGCTGACGGTCGCCTCGCGAGCCAATGCGCGTCTGGGGGTTACGTCGCCCGGTTTCGGGCGGGCGAAGTCGGTCCTCCTGGTCTACGCCAACGGTGGGCAGAGTCAACTCGAAACGTGGGATCCCAAGCCCGACGCACCTCGCGAAGTGCGCGGCGAGTTCGGAGCGATTGCCTCGGCGGTCCCTGGCGTCTTCCTGGGGGAACATCTACCCCGTCTCGCCCGCCTGACCAACCGCGTTACGATCGTCCGCTCGCTCTCCCACGACGACCTCGACCACGGCTCCGCCACCTACCTGGCGTTGACGGGCCGCTACCATCCCCAGAAGTCGGGCAATCCGCCCCCTCGACCCACGGATTATCCCACCTACGGTGCCCTGGTGCGCCGGGTGCGGCCGTCGACCACCCTGCCCTATAGTGCGGTCCATGTGAACGGCCCCGCCCTCGTTCCCGAGCTCCCCGGGCCCGGCCAGGATGGAGGCTTTCTTGGCCTCAATTATGATCCCCTCGTCGTCGGCGACGTGACAGGTGCAGCACCTCTGCCCGACCTGACGCCGCCGCCCGACCTCTCGGCGGCCCGGATCGGTGCGCGGCGTTCGCTGCTGCGTGCGCTGGATGGCTACCGTCGCGAGCTCGAAGGCGATCGCCGGCTGCGCGAGGCCGACGAAACGTACACCCAGGCCTACGCCCTGCTCGACTCCCCGCGCTGCCAACGCGCGTTCGACCTGGACGCCGAGCCCGCACACGTCCGCGACCGCTACGGCCGGCACCGTTCGGGACAGGCCTGCCTGCTCGCACGCCGGCTGGCCGAGGCTGAGGTCCCGCTGATTACCGTCTTCTGGAACCACTCGGCCCGAGGTCAGGACAAGCACCCCGACGACCTCGAGACGTACGGCTGGGATACCCACAACGACATCTTCTCGGTGTATCGCGACCACCTCCTGCCCCGCTTCGACCAGAGCGTCTCCGCGCTCCTCGAAGATCTCGACGAGCGGGGACTGCTCGACCAGACCCTCGTCGTCTGCATGGGCGAGTTCGGTCGTGCTCCCCGGGTCGCGAACGAGGCCAAGTTCGCGGGTGCCTTACCTGGCCGGAAACACTGGGCCAACGTGTACTCGCTCTTCGTCGCCGGTGCGGGCGTCTCGCGGGGTGCGGTGCTCGGCGCCTCCGACCGTCTCGCGGCCTATCCCGTGTCGGAGCGCTTTGGACCCTGGGATGTCGCCGCCACGATGCTCGCCGCGCTCGGGATCGACCCAGCGTCGGAAGCCACCGACCCCCTCGGTCGCCCCTTCCCGCTCACCCTCGGCCGTCCCATGGCCGGGCTCTACGCGGGATAACGCTCGCCGTGACATCATGAATGATGATTCCACGCCACGGCCGGGTTGTGGCCCAGCGTGGGTGCGCGCTGCTAACCGCTTTCCCGAATGGATGTTAGGGCGGTCCTTCAACCGCTTGGCGAACTCCAATTGCGGCCCGAAGCCGGTTGGCCATTTTCAGCCAACCATACGAAGGCACCGACGTTTATGAAGCATTCTCACATCGCTGTTCCCCAAAGGCAACGCATTGCTTAGGGAAGCCGTGTTGCCGCATCAGGCATCGATTTGACGAAGGGCAAACGGGTACCTACCCTCAAATTGGGGCGAGATCGGCGTTGCCCGGTGAGGCGGACTTCTTCCCACTCACCAGTTACTCCGTGATCACTGGGCGGAAACGAGGTCGTTTTGCACTTGCCCTTGCGATCGCTACGCGGTCTCTGACGCCGGTCTCGGCTCGACAGACAGGCTACGAATCACCGATCCGCGTGCGCCTGAGCGAAATCGATCCCTCCATCGCGAAGCTGGTCGAGGAGTTTCCTTATGAGCCATTTAAATCCACGCGGAATGTTGACCCGATCCCTTCGTATCTCATCGATCCGTCGTCCTTCACGAGTCCGTTTGGTCGTGGAAACGCTTGAGCCTCGCGTCGTCCTGTCTTCCTTCACCGTAACCGACAACAGCGACAGCGCCCTCGATACCGGCTCGTTGCGGAACGCGATCCTACAGGCTGACGCGAGCACCGACCCGACCAACACGATCACGATCGACTCCACTCTCGCGGGCGGACAGACGATCACGCTGACGGCACCGTTGCCGCAGATCAAGGGGAACGTGACGATCAATGGCCCCGGGGCATCGGTGGTGTCCGTCAGCGGTAACCAGGCGTATCAGGTCTTCAACATCGCGTCCGGCGCCTCGGTGACGATCTCCGGGCTGACCATCACGCAAGGTTTGGCTCCGTCGCAGGTCTCCAACTCGACGTTGTTGCAGCAAACCCAGGCGGCCGGCGGCGGGATCGATAACGCCGGTACACTGACGCTGACCAACTCGATCGTCACGGGGAACGACGCGACGGTCGCACTGTCGGCGCCGGGGGGCGGTTCGAACACACCACTGTATTACACGGGCTACGCCCGGGGCGCGGGCATTCAGAATGAGGCGACGGGCACGCTGACGATTGTCGACAGCACGATCTCCGGTAACACCGCCTCTGCAGTCATCACCGCGACCGGCGCTCAGAGCACGCTGAAAACGCGGGCCGTGGGTGCTGGATTGTACAACCTTGGGAGTTTGACCCTCCAGGGGAGCACGATCAGCGGCAACCAGGCCACGTCGACCATCCTTGCCCAGACCACCAATGACACCAAGTATCAACTTGCCTACGCCTCGGGCGCTGGGTTCACCAACGGATCCGCCGCTGCCTCCGCGACGGTGAGCGATAGCACGATCGCCGGAAACACGGCGTCGGGATCGGTCTCGGTTACGAGCGGAGCGGGCGCCGGGGCGTCCGCCAAGGTCAATGGCGGGGGCATCAACAACGCGGGCACGCTGATCGTAAGCAGCTCCGCGATCACGGGCAACACGGCCAGCGCGACCGCGAGCAACATCCTGAGCAGCAGCAGCACGGTCCACTTCGCACCGAGCTATACGTATGTCAATGGCGGAGGTATCTACAACGGGCCGGCGGGCCAGGCGACGATCACGGATAGCACGATTGCCGGGAACCTGGCGTCGGCCAACGCCCAAGGGGGCAGCGCGTCCGGAGCCGGCGGCGTTTCGAGCAACGCCCGAGGCGGTGGGATCGCGCTCGGGGGTCCGGCGACGCTGATCAGCAGCACGATCTCCGGCAATTCGGCCGCCGCGACGGCTTCCTCACCGGGCGGTGACGTGACTTACTCTCGAGGCGGCGGGATCTACAGCTCGTACTCGGACTCCAACGGGTTCACGATCGGCGACACCATCGTCTCGGGCAATACCGCCACGAATGGGCCGGACGTTTGGTCCAGTGTCTACCCCGCCGTATCGTTGGGCCACAACCTCATCGGCGTGGCCGACGGCGCCTCCGGATGGGTTGCGACGGACCTGACCGGTAACACCGCCTCGCCGCTCAACGCCCAGCTCGGACCGCTCGCGAACAACGGCGGCCCCACCCAGACCATAGGCCTGCTCCCCGGCAGCCCCGCCATCAATGCGGGCAGCAATAGCCTCGCGGTCGACGCCAACAATCAACCCCTGAGCTTCGACCAGCGCGGGGTGGGATTCACCCGCATCGTTGGAGGCAGTGTCGACATCGGCGCCTACGAGGTCCAGGCGGTGACTTCGAATACGTCGACCACAACGGTGAGTCCGTCCGCGCCCTCGACGATTTACGGCCAGCCCGTGACCTTCACGGCCACGGTCACGTCGAACGGCAGCCCGGAGACTCAAGGCACGGTGACCTTCGTGGACGGCACCACGGTCCTCGTGAGCAACGTTCCCGTGAATGCAAGCGGCCAGGCGGTCTTCACGACCTCCGCCCTCCAGGTCACCACCAACGCGCACAACATCTCGGCCCAGTACCAGGGCCCCGGCGGTGCCAGCTCCGGGTCGACGAGCGAAACGATCACCCCCGCGCCGCTGACCGTGTTGGTCAATGTTGGCTCGAAGACCTACGATGGCACGACGTCCGCCCGGTTCCTCGGTGGGACGCTGGAAGATGTGATCGGCACAGATCAAGTTTCGCTGACCGGTGGCACGGCCACGTTCGGGGATAAAAACGCCGGGGATGGTAAGCTCGTGACCGTGACCGGGCTTGGCCTGGGCGGCCCCAACGCGGCCGACTACAGCTTGAATCCCACCGCCACGACCACGTCCAGCATCTTCCCCCTCGCGATCTCGGACACGATCACGGCGTCAGACAAGGTCTATGACAGCACCACCTCAGCAACGATCGCGAGCGAGACACTTAACGGTGTGCTTGGCTCCGACCAGGTCACTCTTACCGGTGGCACTGCGACTTTCGCCGACAAGAACGTTGGCACGGACAAAACGGTCAACGTCACCGGTCTCTCACTCGTTGGGGCCGACGCGGGCAACTACTCCATCAGCCTCACAGCCACCACCACCGCGAGTATTACGCCCCTGGCGATCACGGGCAGCGTCACGGCGTCGGATAAGGTCTACGATGGCACGACGGCCGCCACGATCGCGAGTGAATCTCTCAGCGGCGTCCTCGGCTCGGACGTGGTCTCGCTGACCGTCGGCGGGGCGACGTTCAGCGACAAGAACGTCGGCACGAATAAAGTCGTGACTGCAACTGGCCTCGCGCTCAACGGCGCGGACGCGGGCAACTACACGGTCAACAGCACGGCCACGGCGACCGCCAGCATTACCCCATTGGCCATCACGGGGAGCATCACCGCCGAGGACAAGGTCTACGACGGGACCACAACGGCGACGATTACCAGTGGCTCGCTCAGCGGCGTGCTCGGGTCCGACGTCGTGTCGCTTACTGGCGGCACAGCCACGTTCGCCGACAAGAACGTTGGCACTGATAAACCGGTTACGGCGACCGGCCTCACATTGACCGGCGCGGACGCTGCGAATTACACAGTGAACTCGACCGCGACGACCACCGCGAATATCACGCCGGCTCCCTTGACCGTGACCGCCGTCGGCCAGAACAAGGTGTACGACGGCACCACCGCGGCGACGGTCAGTCTCTCCGATAACCGTATTGCGGGCGACGTCCTGACGGTCACCTATGCTTCCGCCGCGTTCACGGACCCCAACGCCGGGACCGGCAAGACCATCAACGTCTCCGGCATCGCGCTGACCGGGACCGACGCGGGCAACTACACGGTGAACGGCACGGCCACGACGACCGCAGACATCGCGAAGGCCGACCAGACCATCACGTGGGCCAACCCCGCCGACATCAGTTCCGGGGTCGCGCTCTCGTCCACTCAGCTCAACGCCACCGTGACCGGCGTCGCTGGCGGCTCGGCCCCTGGTGCGCTGACATACTCACCACCCGCCGGCACGATCCTTCCCGCCGGGATGAACCAGGCGCTAACGGTCACCGCCGCCGCGACGGCCAACTACAACGCGGCGACCTTGACCGTCCACATCAACGTTCTGTCGGCTTCTCAGCAGGACGCGGCATTGATCCAGCAGGTCGCGAGTTTGGTGAGCAGCGGGGTACTGACCTCCGGTCAGGGCAAATCCCTGACGGCCAAACTCAACCTCAAGGGCAACGCCGGCGACCTGGTCAGGGTGGCCGCCTTCATCGTCCAGGTCGACACGCTCGCGTTACGAGGGATCCTGACCGTTGCGCAGGCAATATCCCTGGATCAGGGCGCAACCCGGCTGTTCAGCGCCCTCCTGTCGTAGTGACTGGCTGAAGCCGTCGGGGGCGGCGTCCGTCGTTTTCGCGGTTCGCGAATCGAGTCGCGCACGCCAGACACCCGCCGTAAGTTAACGCCTATGGACCTCCCGCGCATCTTCGACCCGTTCTATCGCCCCGAATCGGCCCTACGTCTCGGCTGCGGGGGTCGGCCCGGGCCTGGTCGTCGCCCGCCGGGGCGCACGGCGGAACCATCACCGTGGAGAGCGCGGCGGGTAAGGGTACCCGGTTCGTGGTCCGTCTGGCCCAGGCAGCATCGCCGGATAGCGCTAACGCGCTAGCGGGCCTCGAGCTCACGGAGCCGAGACGGCGAGACAGTGGCTGAGGAAAGGTCGCCGAAGATGACGCGATAATCCCCATCGTCGAGCTGCCAGCGCACGAGGACCTTGGTCGCGTCCTTGGGCGTGACGGTCTTGCCGTTGTAGACGCAATCGGGGTAGTCGCGCTGGATCGTGTTAAGCCAGGAGAATCCATAACTCCCGTAGGCAAATTCGCCGTCCTTCGGATCGCGCCACTTGATGTCACCAGTCGGTTTGACCCACCCCTGGGCGTTACGAGGCATCCCCATCAGCGTGCGGAGGGCTTCGCCCTGCTCATCGCCGTAGACGTACTTCACGGCCGGGTACTTGCCGTTGTTGTACTTGGCGAACGTGGAGAGGCCGTAGGTGATGTAACGGGTGATCTCGTCCGCCTTGACGTCATTGGTGGGTTGCTTGGTGTAATCGGCGGGTGCTGAGGTAATGAACGCACCTCTGCCAGTGCGAAACGAACAGGCCTCGACACGCCCTGGGCGGTGTCGAGGCCTGGCAGTTTGTGCCAGCGGGAACGGAGGATGCCACCAGCCAGGCGGTCACTCACCTTGTCGACCCGACCGGTCGATGTGGAATAAACGATTTGCCATTAGGCTTTATCCGTTACGTACCCTTTTGAAGGTTGCTAACCGCCATTGCCATGTCCATGTCCATGTCCATGCGAATTCTGGGAGCCTTGGCCGTGGGCATGCGAGTTACCCGAATTTTGGCCGTGTCCGTGGCCATGCGAGTTACCCGAGTTTTGGCCATGACCGTGCGTATTACCCCCGCCACCGGATCCGTGGCCGTGGCTCGATTGACCGCCGTGATGATGCCCTTGGTCGTGCGGGACGGTGACGACGGTGGACGCCGTCGCGGAGTTACCCGCGGCATCAGTCGCTGTCACCAGGATCGCGTATTGCCGGCCATCGAAATCAAAGCCCGCCCGGCGCGCCTGGAGCTTGACCGTGAAGGTGAAGTCGCCCGCGAGCACAGCACCTGTCTGCGGGTTGGTGGCTGTCGGCTGCACCATCACCGGACTCCTTGGGAGCGCGAAGCCGCCACTGTAGCCAGACTCGTTCTGGACGTGCACCGTCAACGGTGAGACGACCCCGGAAAGGTTGTCGCTGACCATTCCTGTAACCGTGACCGGGACCATCTTGCCGTTTGGCGGCCAGAGGCTGTTCGGCGAGACCGATGTGATTTTGATGACAGGCGCTGTGTGATCGATGGTCACCGACAGCGTCTTGGTGGCCTCGGCGTCACCGTCGGAGTCGGTCGAAAAGTACTGGATGGTGTTCGTCCCTTCATTCGTCAGGACCAGCGAGGTCCCGCTATTGAAGGGTCCGCCATTGATGCTGAACTGCGTCGTCAAGCCCGACACCGGCGCGTCGTCCGGATCGGTCGCGGAGAACTGGACCGTTACCATCGGCGCATTCGTCACGAGCGGACTGACCACCGCCGTCCCGTTGACGCTCGCCGTTGTCATGAGATCGGCGTCCATCGTCGAGAGCAACGCCCGCTCTTCAAGTAGCGACACCTCGGGCATCAGGCGACCCTTGCATGTGCGACGCGCTCGGCTGAGCACAACGCGGCGACTCAGTGTCGGAATCAACAACATGGTCCAATCCCCCCTTTCGCCCCCAAGTGGGCCCAGGGTCGGGGGTCCGTACCCGACCGCCATCGAGATCATTCGACGTCTACAGCCATTCGTGTTTGCATTTTTCGTGCCGATGCGCTGCGCGAACGTGATCCATGTGCACGACGATTCCTTTCCTGGAAGTTATCGTGCATTCGGCTGCTGACACTTCATCGGAATGGGAATACGTGAGCGCTTAATAATCGAGAGACGCACACCCAGCCGGTTTGGTGCACCTGTCCCCCACCCCGCTGTTTCCAATTAGGAGAGGGCGCTCACTCTTCCCCGAACATGGAACTGGACGCCGACCCGTTCGCGAACCAGAATGGCCGTCGCCGATGTTCGGCTCATCGTCGTGCCGTCCTGCGGGGAGCCTTCCCATGGCAAGATCAAAGCGTCCCAGGATGAGTCTCGCGGAGCGCCGCGGCCTGTTCTCTCGAGAAGAGGGCCCTAGCTCCTGGGAGACGACGCTCATGCGGCTGCCGACGCGAGACGGGCCGGTCGATCTCGATGAATTGGTGGATCGTCTGGTGGAACGCGGGATCGTAGGTTCGGTGCACCGTGACATTGGTGTGAAATTGCACTCGGGGCGCGTGCCAACCCCGGCCGGCGACTGGGCCCTCCTGGTCACGCTACCGGGCCAGTGTTGGGCGTATTTCCTGGCGGGCCAACGCGAGACGGATCTCGCCAGCCAGTGCGCCCAGCGCGCCGGTGTTCGGGTCATTCATGCCGGGTACTCGGATTTTTCAAACGCTTCTGGATTTTCCTGCATCGAGGGTGAGGAAACGCTGGTACGTTTCGAGACGTGCGGGGGAGATGGCGAGATCGTCGAAGCGTACACCCGAGGGTTCGACGAGGATCAGATTCTGTTTGCAGGAACTCGTTTTTCGAAGGACTGGCTGATCCAGCACCAAGAGGAACATGTTGTTGAATTGCTCGCAAAGGAATTCGACGCGTTTATCCCATACATGAGGGCGAGTGGTCTTGGTGACGTTATTGAAATCTCCGGCTTCGATCGTAACGACTTCAGGCCGGGGGATTACCTGAGGATCGATCTCATCGGCTTTGGCACGACCCGGCTCGAACCGTCTCCGGCCGATCTTCTGCTTCGCGACGCCATCCGCGCGGGGGATGTCGCCGCGGTCCGAGCCGCAGCGGCGGCGGGCGCGGACCTTCAGCATGTCCCCGGCTCGGGCGACTCGCCCTTGATCCTCGCC
>DAIDJG010000480.1 GCA_027451445.1 Singulisphaera sp. | reverse complement strand
CTTTCCACGAGGGGCTGCCGTTAGGGAAAACCCCTAGGCAGAAGACACGTTGACATTCCTCGAAACTCTACATCGACACCTCGGCGCCCTGCGCGAACGCAACCTCCCGGCGCTCATCGAAACCCTTCCGTCCAACGAGCTCACGCTGATCACCTCGGACGGCGGCCTCGTCCGCTCGGTCAGCGAGTTCATCGCGATGCACAGGGCGTGGTTCGCCGAGACGACCTGGACGTTGGAGTTCGACCTCGTGAGCCTCGTTGAGTCGTCCGAGACCGGCGTCGCACTGCTCCGTCTCGATTACCGGGACGTGCCACCGAGCCGCCCGCCGCTTCGCGAAATCAGTTACTTGACACTCGTCTTCGCGCTGCGCGACGGTCGCTGGCTCATGGTCCAGGACCAGAACACGCCCGTCAAATCCGCCTCGGGCTGAGGGACACCGAGGTCGAGCGGGATGAGGAGTATTGCGTCGAACGGCGGAGCCGCGTGGAGTAAGGTTGAACCTCTTACACTAACCCGAAGCGCAAGCGAGGAAATCATATAATTCTCCATCGCTCGCGCTTCGGGTTAGTGTGATTCTCAGTCTACTCAAGCGGTGCGTACTGGTAAGAGACGTCGTCAAGCGCGTGCGAGGAATGACGAGAGTCCGACGATCAGTGTGGCCTGCGACCTGATCGCATCGCCGGTCCCGAAGCGAGCCGCGTCCGGCCCAGTGCACTACAGGCTACACCATCGTTCTACGCCCTGACCGCCGCGCGTCCGGCATCGCCCGGCGATGGCCCTAAAATTGCTAGAATTTTAATTTGATTCTGATTACGGATCTGCCGGAACGGAGGAAGGAGCTTATGTATCATCACGTCAAGAAGCTCATGTACACAGTTCGCGTGGGCACGCCTGATCCTCGCTTTGGGCGAATGCTGCTCGAACAATTCGGCGGCGCCAATGGCGAGCTGGCGGCGGCCATGCAGTATTCCATCCAAGGACTCAATTGCGACGACCCAGCCCGTAAGGACCTGCTGATGGACATCGGCACCGAGGAACTGAGCCATCTCGAGGTCATTGGCACACTTGCCCGCCTCCACCTCAAGCCGACGAACGTGACCCGGAGCGCAGCCGAGGCTGACCCGTTGATCGCCATCTGCGGGGGAGGCGGCGTTAACCTGTTCAACTCGCAGGGCAATCCCTGGACGGCCGACTATCTGAAAATCTCCGGTCAGATCGAAGTCGATTTGAGAAACAACATCGCGGCGGAGGCCCGCGCAAAGATCGTCTACGAACGACTGATCGACTTCACGGACGACGCGGGCTCGAAGGACGCACTTCAGTTCCTCATGACGCGCGAAATCACGCACATGAAGGCGTTCATGAAGGCGCTCGACAGCCTGGGCAAAGGCGCGCTGGAAATCGGTGCACGGCCTCCCACCCCGGGCGTCGTCGACCAGTATTTCAACGACTCCACGGGCGAAGGCGACGCCGGCAAGGATCTGCGAGGCCCCTGGAACCAGGGTGACGGCTGGGAATTCGTGGAGGCCCCCGCGTTCAAGGACCTGATGGACGCGTCGGGCGCGCGCTGAGACGCCAACGCGACTCAAGATGAGGGGCCGCCGTCAGAGGGCTGCCCCATTTCCCAAGTCAAAAGGATCTCCGCCGCCATGAAAGTCAAATCCGCCAAGAACCAGTACGAAATGCAAGATCCGGTCAAGCAATATCCGCATCCCGAGTTTCCCGAGCAGAGCCAGCCGGTACCGGGGCTGGCGCAGGAGATGGATCCGAAACCCGACCACGGGGAAGAGAGCTACCAGGGCTTTGGACGGCTCAAGGGGCGAAAAGCCCTCATCACCGGCGCCGACTCGGGGATCGGCCGCGCCGTGGCGATCGCCTTCGCCAGGGAGGGGGCCGATATTGCCCTCAACTATCTCTCGAGCGAGCGGCCCGACGCGAAGGAAGTGGTCGCTCTGATTGAGAAGGCCGAGCGGAAAGCCCTTGCGCTTCCGGGCGATATCCAGGACGAAGCGTTCTGTTTCAAGCTGGTCGACGAGACGCGCAAGGGTCTCGGTGGCATCGACATTCTCGTCAATGTCGCGGGGCACCAGATCGCCCAGAAAAGCATCGCCGACATCACGACCGCTCAGTTCGACGAGACGTTCAAGACCAACGTCTACGCCATGTTCTGGCTCTGCAAGGCGGCTCTCCCGCACATGCCGCCGGGGGCAACGATCATCAACACAGCCTCGATTCAGTCGTTCGCTCCGTCGCCGCAACTCGTCGATTATGCCTCGACCAAGGCGGCCATCGTCGCGTTCACGACAGCCCTGGCCAAGCAGGTCGCCTCTCAGGGCATCCGCGTGAACGCCGTCGCCCCCGGCCCCATCTGGACGCCGCTTCAAGCGGCCGGCGGGACGTTCCCGGAGAAAATCCCGGAGTTCGGCGGTAAGGTCCCTCTCGGACGTCCCGGGCAACCGGCCGAACTGGCCCCCATTTACGTCTTGCTCGCGTCACAGGAGTCGAGCTACGTCACGGGCGAGGTTTACGGCGTGACGGGCGGAAACCCCCTGCGCTAAAGCCCAAGTACCTCAGATTGAAAGGAGCACGCGGTGTCGCCCAACGAGCCGGGACAAAGCGTCTCTCTCTGGATGGAAGGCGTGACTCGACCCGTCTCGCCCGCACTCACGGAGAATGCTCACGCGGACGTCGTCGTGGTCGGTGCCGGCATCGCCGGCCTAACGACCGCATACTTGCTGGCAAAGCAGGGGCGATCCGTCATTGTGCTGGACGACGGACCGATCGGCGGCGGCCAGACGGAACGGACGACCGCGCATCTGAGCAACGCCATCGATGACCGTTACTACGAAATCGAGCGGATGCACGGCTCCGAAGGCGCACGCCTGGCGGCCGAGAGCCACACGGCTGCGATCGAATATATCGAAGCCATCGTGACTGAAGAACAGATACGCTGTGACTTTGAGCGCCTCGACGGCTACCTGTTTCTGGCCCCGGGTGATTCCGAGGACCTGCTGGAACGCGAGCTTGCCGCGGCCCATCGTGCCGGCCTCAAAACGGTCGAACGCCTGTCGCGCGTACCGCTGGCATTCTTTGATTTCGGACCGTGTCTGCGCTTTCCCAGGCAGGGACAATTCCATCCTTTGAAGTATCTGGTGGGCCTTGCCCGAGCGATCAAGCGCGACGGCGGCAAGATTTACACGGGAACTCATGCGAAGCGTATCGACGGCGGAGACCCCGCGCGCGTCGAGACGGCCGCGGGAGCCCATGTCACCGCCGGCGCGGTTGTTGTCGCGACCAACACACCGGTCAATGACGTCGTCGCGATCCACACCAAGCAGGCACCCTACATTTCGTATGCCATCGCCGCCCTTGTCCCTCGCGGCGCTGTCGCCAAGGGGCTCTACTGGGACACGCTCGATCCCTACCACTACGTGCGGCTCCAACATCGGCCCGCACGACCAGGCAACAAGGCCGGGATCGCTGGCGAGTACGACGCGCTGATCGTCGGGGGCGAGGATCACAAGACCGGGCAAGCGGATGACCAGGACGAGCGCTATCAACACCTCGAAAGCTGGGCACGCAAGCGTTTTCCGATGATCCAAAGGATCGAGCATCGCTGGTCCGGACAGGTGATGGAGACCGTGGACGGTCTCGCGTTCATTGGCCGCAATCCCCTGGATCAACCGAACGTTTTCATCGCGACCGGCGATTCAGGAATGGGCATGACGCACGGCATGATCGCGGGGATCCTGCTGTCGGACCTGATCCTCGGCCGGGAGAACTCCTGGCAGACACTCTACGACCCGTCGCGCAAACCGCTTCGCGCCCTCGGAGAATTCACATCCGAGAACCTGAACGTCGCCCGTCAGTACGCCGACTGGGTGACTGGCGGGGACGTCGGGTCAGTCGACAAGGTCCCGCCGGGCTCCGGCGCCGTGCTGCGGCGCGGACTGTCCAAGACTGCGGTCTACCGCGATCCGGAAGGCAACGTCCACGCGTGCTCGGCCGTCTGTCCTCACCTCGGCTGCATCGTCGATTGGAACGATGCTGAAAAGACCTGGGATTGTCCGTGCCACGGGTCGCGGTTCGACTCCTCGGGCAAGGTCATCAACGGGCCAGCCAACGGGGACCTCGCCGAGGAAGAGGTCTAAGCACCGCGAGGGACGTTAGAGCGCCTAACACTTGCGTCGCGCACGGTCGCAACTTATCAATACAAGTGAGCATGAGAACTCCCTCCCTCCTTGTGGGGGAGGGTTGGGGTGGGGGGTTCCGGACAGCCATGTGCCGTGCGATGTCCCCCCCGACCCCAGCCCTCCCCCACGATGGGGGGAGGGAGTACATTTCTCCCAGTCAGGTGGGATGAGGACGTGTTCAACGATAAGGCCTTCTGAGCGAGGGCCGATGTTGGCCCATCGTGAGCAACCCAATCGTTAGGCGCTCGAGCCGCGCACCAGCACCACAACCGACCTCGCTCGCACCTTATACTCTTGCGATGAGAGGGGCTTCTCCCGGCCCGCGTCGCAGATGTCCTCCGGACTGGGCTCGGCGGTATCGATCACCCGCTTCCACTGTTGCCAATCGCCCTCCTGGAGTGTGAAGGTCAGATCCTCCCAGAAGGCGTTGATCATCGCATAAACATCGACGTCACCGTGTGAGGCGCCGAGCACACAAAAGGCCAGGCTCCTCGATTCGGGCGACGTATCGGGATCGGGACCGACGCCGTGCCAGTGCACATCGCCGCGCCAGAAACGGCTCCGGCCCAGCGACGGGTGCGCCTTGCGGAAGGCGATCATCCTCTTGATGAAGCGGAACACGTCCGCGTGTGCGTCGCGCCGGCTCCAGTCGAGCCAGGAGATCTCGTTGTCCTGGGCATGCGCGTTGTTGTTGCCGCGCTGGGTATGCAGGAACTCATCGCCGGCCAGGAGCATGGGCGTACCGTTCGCGAGGAGCAAGAGACAGCAGAGGTTTTTCGCCTGTTGCTTCCGCAACGCCATCACGTCGGGGGGGACCGCCTCGTCGCCCTCGTGCCCGCAGTTCCAACTGAAGTTCTCGTTGACCCCGTCGGCGTTGTTCTCACCGTTCGCGTCGTTGCGCTTGTGGTCGAAGGACAGCAGGTCGTAGAGCGTGAAGCCGTCGTGAGCCGTGATGAAGTTGATGCTCTGGTAAGCGTGGTAGGCGTGTTCTCGATCGTCCGGGAAAATATCGTCGCTGCCGTAGAGGCGTGTCATCAGGGCGGGTACCATGCCTGCGTCCCCCCTGACGAAGCGCCGAAGGTCGTCGCGAAACTGGGCGTTCCACTGCGACCAGCGCACGCCGGGAAAGCGACGGCCCAGTTGGTATGCCCCGCCGGCGTCCC
The DNA here is from genome assembly GCA_027451445.1 of Singulisphaera sp. Lineage (GTDB taxonomy): Bacteria > Planctomycetota > Planctomycetia > Isosphaerales > Isosphaeraceae > DAIDJG01. The sequence goes on along the minus strand of DAIDJG010000480.1, from coordinate 16,841 downwards.
AGGGTTCGGCGATCAGGCGAACGCCCGCCAGGTCCGGGTCGGCGGCGATGTCGGCGATGATCGGCGGATCGTCCAGGTTGATCGTGCCGTCCTCCTGCCTGGTGAAGATCGAGGCCAGGTCGAAACGGAAGCCATCGACGTGCATCGCGTTAACCCAGTACCGCAAACTGTCAAGGACAAGCTTACGCACGTTCGGCTCGGCACAGTTGAGGGTGTTGCCGGTCCCCGACGCGTTGGCGTAGTGCGGTCCTTCGGGCCCGTCCGTCATGAGATAGTAGATGCTGTTATCAATGCCCTTATAGCTATAGACGGGCCCTTCGTGGTTGCCCTCGCAGGTGTGGTTGTAGACGACGTCGAGGACCACCTCGATCCCGGCCTCATGGAGAGCCTTCACCAGCGCGCAGAACTCTTCCCTCGGCGTTTTCCCGGATTCGTTGCTGGCATAAGCCTGGTGCGGCGAGAATACGTTCAGCGGTGAATAGCCCCAGTAATCACCCTCGCCAGGGTCGAACTGAAAGACCGGCATCAGCTCCACGACCGTAATTCCCAGCTCCTTCAAGTAGGGAACCTTCTCGATGAGGCCCGCGTAGGTCCCGCGCTTTGCGGGATCGATTCCGGAGCTGGCGTGGTTCGTGAAGCCGCGAACGTGAAGCTCGTAGATGATCGAATCGGACTCATGATGTGGCCGAGGGTCGCGGCCCCACCCGCACGCCGAGCTGTCGGGCCTGATAAGCCCGACGGGCGCCTTGCCGGCATCTGACCCGGGACGGCATGCGGCGACTCGCTCGAACGCCGCCGGAAAAAAGACCGACCGAGCGTAGGGGTCAAGAAGAATCTTCTCCGGGTCAAAACGGTGCCAGGCCGCCTTTTCGTCGGAGCCCGGCCCAGCGATCGAATACGCGTAGTAGCGAGCGCGACCAACCTCCGCTTCCGAGATACGGCAGTGCCAGATTCCGCCCGACTTGTTCTTGAGATGATCGAATTGATAGCGGAAACACGGGTTGCTAAGGTCGTTTTCGGTATAGAGAAGCAGCGTCACGCGTTCCGCGTGCTTGGAATAAAGGGCGAAGTTATACGCACGTTCCGCCTCGATGCGGGTGACACCAAGGGGCAACGGCGTCCCCTCCTCACTGGCCCAACCCGACACGCCTCACCTCCTCTCCGACCTTCGGAACTTGATCAATGGTGCTTGAGAATTCGTGAAACCACCTGCCCCAGCGCTCGGTCTGATAGGTGCGGGAGCAGATCTTTTACGCCCAGCAGTCCGACGAGCTGGCCTGCTCCATCAACGACCATGAGTTGACGCGTTCCGTGTTCCTCGAGCGACTTGACCGCCGCGCCGAGTGGGGAGTCGGCTTCGACCGTCTCTAGATCCCGTGTCATCAACGCTTTAAGCGGGAGATCGCCCAGGTCACGTTCGTGTTCTGCCAGCGCCAGGGCGATGTCGCGGTCGGACACGAAGCCGACAGGCCGACCCGATTCGGTGACCGGTACGACATCACTGTCGGACTCGCGCAGCACGAGGACGGCTTCCACGACCGTGCTTTCCGGCGAGGCCGTTCGGGGCGCGGCCGACAGGGCGTCGGCGACCTTGAGCATGGGATTCGCGAGATCAGACGGTGAAACGAGCGGTACGGGGTGAGGCTCAGCGCCCGTCGGCGAATCCCAGGGATGCGGTTGCGCCTGCGATTTCGTGGGCTTGATCTCCGCGCTCGGCTGATCGGCGGGTGGAGCTTCGGCCGCCGCTTGCCCGACGTGCGACGCGGCAGACCCCATCTCTGTCATCAACCGCCGGAATGCGGTGTCGGAGAGCTGCGTGGCCAGTTCGACCACCGTGACCAAACCCCTCAGCCTCCCGTCCTGATCGACGGCCAACAGGCACCCGCCGGCTCCCGGAAGGCGATCCAGTGTCTCGGCAACGGTTGCACTGGCGGGGATCGTTGCGACGTCTTCCGTCATCAGTTGGGCGGCCGTCAAATGCGCCGGGTCGCATTCCTGTTTGGCAACGGCCTCCATCACGCTCCGATCCGTCACGATGCCGACGGGGATTTCGGCCCGCGTCACGGGGAGAAAAGGACGACCTTTCTGCGCCAGCGCCGCAGCCACTTCGATGAGCGACGCGGATGCGTTGCACGATCGAAAGTCGGTCCGCATGATCCGCGCCACCGTGAGGTTGGGCTCACGCAGAGAAGACTGTGCGAGGGACGATCCATGTTGTCTTGCAAGCATTAGCGGCCTCCGATCCGGCGCTGGGCTGAATTGCGTAGCTTTCGCTCATATAAAGACGCAAATCGTAGGCCGTGCACGTCGGAACCTCACAGTGTGAGTTCGCCTCGGCGGCATTGGGTTTGCGGCCTCAGGACGCTCATGGGACCTCGTAGCGCGTCGCCTCGCGATGATCGTCTCGGAACATCCGGCGCAGCCATTTCCCCCTTTCGGGCACCCCACAATCCTGAACACGGCTGATGTTCATTCGCGTGAAAGGCGGATGCGATGGACCCATCCTCGATCGGTGATTTTGGCGAGCTCGGTTTCCCGCTCTGGTTGCGCTTGACGCATTGGTTCAATGCGCTTTTTCTGCTCCTGCTCGCCCGCAGCGGTCTCGCAATCCTCTCGGCACATCCCAAGCTGTACTGGAACATTCACAGCCGGCCCGGCAGCGAGTGGCTGCGGTTTACCCGCAAGAAGTTGCCCGCTGACCGCATGTGGTGCTCGACGGACGAGGAGGTGGAAGCGCCCTCCTGGCTGGCCTTACCGGGCGGCCACAATCTCGGCCTGGGACGCTACTGGCACTTCTTGAACGCGATGACCTGGATCGTCTGCGGCCTGATCTACGTCGTACTTTTGTTCCTGTCGCCTCAATGGCGCAGGCTGGTGCCTACATCCTGGGAAATCATTCCGGATGCCTGGCACACGATGGTCGCTTACCTCATGCTCAAACAGCCTGAGTCGCATCCACCCTTCACGTACGACGCGCGTCTGCCGTTCAACGCGCTTCAGCAGCTCACCTATTTCGGGCTGATCTTCGTGCTCGTCCCGTTTCAAATCCTAACCGGCCTGGCGCAATCCCCATCATTGCTGGGGCGATTCCCGTGGTTCGAACGCTCGTTCGGCAAGGGAGGCCGGCAGACCGCTCGCAGCCTCCATTTCATCGGCCTGGTGCTTTTCGCCGGGTTTCTGGTTGTGCATCTCATCATGGTCTTTTGGCACGGATTTGCAGCCGAAATGGACAAAATGGTGCTTGGCCGGACAGAGCCCACTGGCTCGTGGTTGGGCGCCGTGGCCGGACTGGCGATTATCTTCGGCATTTTCGTCGTTCACGCGGCGGCCAATCTGGGGTCTGAGAAGCGACGCCGGGCCACACACTGGGCACTGGCCACGGTCGTCGACTTCGTCCGCCGGCACATGCTGCACAAGATGTACTCAGTCCAAGACTATGATACGTCCCTGATTTCGCCTTTTTTCCGGATCAACGGCTACCCACCAATTTCCGCTTATCCTCAGGCCAAAGGCGGTGATGACACCTACGAGCGACTGCTGGCGAGCAGCTTCGCCGATTATCGTCTCGAAGTCGGCGGGCTGGTCGAGGTTCCCCTGAATCTTTCTCTGGCGGAGTTGCGGGCGATGGAGAAACAGGAGCAAACGACACTCCACCATTGCATTCAGGGCTGGACATCCATTGGCCGTTGGGGGGGCGTGCCGTTGCGCTGCCTTCTGGAGCGCTGCCGGCCTTTGCCGTCAGCGAAGTACCTGGTGTTTCGCTCGTTCGGGATGCACGAGCCGACCGGCAAGCCGTATTACGAGTGTATTGCCTTGGAGCTCGGTTACCAGCCGCAGGTCATCTTGGCCTACGAGCTGAATGGCGAAGTGTTACCGTTACAGCATGGAGCACCCCTTCGGCCGCGTTTTGAGACAAAGCTCGGATTCAAGATGGTGAAATACCTGCGCGCGATCGACGTGGTCGCCGATTACCGATCGATGGGCGACGGAATGGGCGGGGCGCGCGAGGACGAACAGCAATTCGATATGGGTGCGGAAATCTAACGATCCCATGACAGAGAACAACGCAGAGCGCTTGGATCAGCTCCACATCGGCTGCGCTGGCTGGTCGCTTCCGAAAGAGTACACCGCCGCCTTTCCCGCGGGCGGTACACACCTCACACGATACGCCACCCGCTTTGCCGCGGTCGAGATCAACTCGTCGTTCTACCGTCCGCACCGCCCGGCGACTTATGCGCGTTGGGTTGCGTCGGTTCCCCAGGGGTTCCGGTTTGCCGTCAAGGTGCCGAAGGTGGTGACTCACGAGCGCCGGCTGGCGGACGTCGACGACGTGGTCGAAGACTTCGTTGCGGAAGTGAGCCAGCTTGGCCACAAGCTCGGTCCGTTGCTTGTGCAGCTTCCGCCAAGCCTCTCGTTCGTCGCCGGCCTTGCGGAGAACCTGTTCGCCGCACTCAGGGATCGTTTTGACGGTGACGTCGTGCTCGAGCCCAGACACGAATCCTGGTTCCAGCGCGCGGCGACCCAGCTTATGAGAGCGTATCGCGTTGCACGGGTCGCTGCCGATCCTGCGGTGGTCCCAGCGGCGGCAGCGCCGGACGGTTGGGACGGTATCGTGTACTACCGGCTGCACGGCTCGCCGAAGGTGTATTACTCAGCATACTCGGACGAGTATCTCGGGCACCTTGCGAAGACGCTGATCTCTGCGGCTCGCTCTGCCACCGTCTGGTGTATCTTCGACAATACGGCACTCGGCGCCGCAACAGGGAACGCGCTCGACCTACTCGGCCGGGTCTCGAGGAACGCGCCGTAATTGCGATTGCGGGTCAACGAATCAGGAACGCCGTCCGGCAAGGATCGGCCTCGCAGACCAACCTCGCCTGATGCTGTCTGTTCAGGCCATCGCAACGAATGCGGCGGGCGGGGCAAAACCTCGCCGTGGGGTCCGCCCCGCCCTTGTCGCTGACGGGCCGTCGTCCCGTCAACGTTGAATTCCGGTCCGCTCAGGTTCGATAGGGAATCTACTTGACGTCGGCCGCTTTCTTCTCGCCCGACAGCTCCTGCGCCCGCCGCAGATGCTCCTTGAGTGTCGGCAAGGTTCGCGTGGCAAAGGCTTTCAGATCAGCGTCCTTCCCGGTTTCGGATTCCTTCTCGAAGAGCTCGATCGCCTCCTTGTGAGACTTGACCATGTGCGAGGCGAATTCGCGATCGAATTCGGATCCTCGAAGCTTGCCCAGATCGTCGATGCATTCCTGCTGTTTGGCGTCGACCTTCTTGGGCACGGCGATCGCCTTCTTCCCGGCAAGCGACAGCAGTTCGTTGTTGGCCTTCGTGTGGTCGTTCATGAGACGCTCACCGAAATTCTTCACCTCCGTCCTCTCAGATCGATTCATGGCGAGCTTGCCCAGCTCCACTTCCGTGGAGCCACTCTTGGCCGCCTTCGCAACGAACTGATCGTCCGAGAATGTCCCCGGCGAATCGTCGGCGCGCGCGCCTCCACTGGCTCCCCAGAGCAACGACACCACGCAAATCACCAATACTCGGTTCATCACGAATCTCCTCTTCAATATTCCCGCTGTTCCAGTCACGCAAGATCACGCAGTCGACCCATCCAGGGCCCGCTGAACGATCGCGACTAACGCATTCACATTGGCAAATGTAATGCCAGCGGCCGACTTTCCTGTCTGCGCACGCGGCATTCGAATTGCGACGAGTGTTCGCCGACGAGGCGTTGAGATTCTCGACGGAGACCCGGGCACGGCGTTTGAGTTACTCTCTTCCAACTCCGCAAGCTTCTGAGGATTTAAGGTCATGAACGCAGACGAATCGCTTACCGTCGCCATTGCCAATGACCCGAGCAACATCGAAAAGGCGATCAACGAGACCCTCGGCACGCTTTCGCTGGACGATTTCCGAGACAAGGTCGTGGCCATCAAGCCGAACGACACGACGGCGACCGCCGACGACAAGACGGCCTGCACCCAGGCTGACACCCTACGGGCAACGATCCGGTTCGTGAAGTCACTGCATCCCAGGTCGATCGTCGTCACCGGCGGCGCGGGGAAGATGCAGACGGGCGACGTGTTCAAGGTCCTTGGATACCCCGAGGTCATCGAATCGGAAGGGGTCGAGTGGTTCGATCACAACCAGCCGCCGTTCGTGCCGGTTGACCTCACGTTTGGCCCCCAGCGCCGGGTGATGGTGAACCCTCGGGTCCTCACGTACGAGAAGCTCGTCTCACTCGCGCAGCTCAAGGTCCACTCGACGGCGACCGTGACTTTGGCGATCAAGAACATGGCTATGAGTTATCCGGCGGCCGGTTTTTACGGCTCCCCGCGCGTCGAGCAAGAGCTCCATCCCCACAACATCCTCGTCGACAAGCAAGCGTTCCTCGTGGGCATGTTGATGCGCTTTCCGATCGACCTGGCGATCATTACTGGGCATCCCGCGATGATCGGCAAGGGTCCGATCGGCGGTAAGGCCGTCGAGACGGGCATCGTCATCGCCGGGCGCAATCCCGTCGCCGTCGATTCCGTCGGTGCGCACTTGCTCGGCTTCGAGACGCTGGCCGTCCAGCATATCCGGCAGGCTGCGGAGTTTGGTCTGGGGGTTCCCCTGACGCCGATCGGCGGCGAAGAGGGCCAGGGGCGACTGAAGATTAAGGGAATCTCCGTCGACGCGGCGACAAAGGCGTTCCGAAAGGCGGCCTACGGCGAGGCATTTTGACCCACGAAGAACTCCATCGGCGGGGGAATGCGACCCTTCGCGGCGCGGCGATCTCGAGCGAAGATTACGGAAAGGTGATCATGGGGAACAGTGTGCTGCATGTCTCCGCATACAAGCTGACCGACCTCCTCAGCGCGGCAGGGGCGACGATCGGCGTGATCATCGCGGGGACGATTTTCCTTCAATTCCTGAGCGCGAAATACATGGAACTGGGGGGCCGATACCGGGAATTGGCCAGCGAGTACCGGGGAAAGCGCGAGGATGAGGCGAGACACGGACCACTGCAGGCGGAAATCCGCCTCTATCGACGCCGACTTCGGTTGATGCACCGGGCGTCGGTCCTTGCGGCGGTGGCGGAACTCTGCTTCCTGCTCGCGGTGCTATCAGGCGGCCTCTCGATGCTCTATCCCCCCCAACGCATCTTTAAATTCACGGGTACGGTTGGTTTGTTCCTGGGATTGGGCGTGATGGGCGGCGCTGTCGCGCTCGAGATCATCGAAATCGTCCTGGCGCGCGACGAGGTGGGACATGAATCCGCCGATCTTGACGACCGCGTTCGAGACGCCTGAGCATAGCGCGGGTGATTGGGAGCTGTCGCATGATTCGGCGGTCGTAGACACTGGAGCGACCGCCGAACACGACGCAGATCAAGGTTTGAGGACGACCTTGATGCAACGGTCTTTCTTATCCCGGAACGTTTTGTACGCGCCAGGCGCTTCTTCCAAAGGAAGCGTGTGGGTAATCACGAACGACGGATCGATCTCCCCGGATTGGATCTTCTCCAGGAGTGGCTTGGTGTAGCGCTGGACGTGAGTTTGACCCATCTTGAACGTCAGGGACTTATTCATCGCTGCGCCGAAGGGGACCTTGTCCGGGAAGCCGACGTAGACACCCGGGATCGAGACCGTGCCGCCTTTCCGGCAGCACAGAATGGCCTCGCGCAGCACATGCGGCCGATCCGTCGCGAGCCCCACGGCTGCCTTCGCCTTGTCCAGCACGGCGTCGAACGCGCCTCCCGCGTGAGCCTCGGCGCCGACTGCGTCGATGCAGCTATCGGGCCCCTTGCCTTTCGTCATCTCCATCAGGGTGTCGTAGACGTCCTGCTTCTCGAAGTCGATGGTCTCGGCCTTCCCCTGCCGCGCCATTTCCAACCGTTCGGGCACGGTGTCAATGGCAACAACTCGCCCAGCGCCCAGCATCCAGGCGCTTCGGATTGCGAACTGGGCGACCGGCCCACAGCCCCATATGGCAACCGTGTCGCCGGGCTGAATCTGTGCGTTCTCCGCAGCCATGTAGCCGGTGGGGAAGATGTCGGACAGAAAGACCACCTTCTCATCGGGAAGCCCGTCGGGGATCACCTGTGCCCCGACGTCGGCATAAGGAACGCGAAGGTACTCGGCCTGACCGCCTGGATACGCGCCGAGCATATGCGTGTAGCCAAACAACCCCGCGGGCGACTGGCCCATCACTTTGCGGGCTATCTCGGCATTGCGGTTGGAGGTGTCGCAAAGCGAGTACTCAGTCCGCTTGCAGTACCAACACTCTCCGCACGAGATTGTGAACGGGATGACGACGCGATCGCCTTTCTTGAGTTTCTTGACATCCTTGCCGACCTCGACGACCACCCCCATCGGCTCATGGCCGAGCACGTCGCCGGCCTCCATCGTGGGCATATAGCCGTCGTAGAGGTGAAGGTCGGAGCCACAGATGCATGTGGTTGTGATTTTGATGATGACGTCGCGTGCGTCTTCGATCGTCGGGTCGGGGACGGTGTCGACGCGGACGTCGCTCTTGCCGTGCCAGCAAAGCGCTCGCATGATGCCTCCTCTCCTGGGAAAACCGTGGTCCTCGACGGTCAGCGGGTCGAAGTTGACTCGCTCTCCTGGTAATGCGGGGCCGAGCCGTCGGCGACGTTGGCTCGGTGAGTGGCGATGGAGCCGTGGGGCCGGCCGCTTCCGAGCCGCTTTGCGCACCAGTAATCGAGCGCCGTGATTCCGGCGACGATGGCGAACGCTGCCGAAAGGTTGTCCTTCTTGGGATTGTCGGCCGTGAATCCCGAACCCAGCGCCGCGAGGTCGAGTGCATCGCCCGCGACTCGGGCCCACACTCCGGCCCTCGGGTTCTCCCGCGCGAGGATGGCGACGCCCGCAGCAGCCTCTCGCACGCCGAAGAGCCGGAAGAGCCAGCTCTTGTCCTCCATCCCGAGTGCCCGGCCGATCTCTCGGCCCGCGACGATCTCGGCAGCGCCGAGGCCGATGCTGAACCATCCGAGGCCTCGTGCCACTTTCATCTCGTTCATGTCCCTCTCCTCGACGTGCTCTATCGAAGGTTACTACGATCTTGAGCCGTTTTAGGGATCAATCCCTCAGCGCGGAAACGTCCGCGGCTCCTCATGAACCGCGGACGATGCCCACAACGGTGCGGCGCCGGCCCATATTGCGAGCATGCTGCCCTTCACTGGCACTCGCTCCATCCATGCGACCGAGCCATCCGAGTCCCGCGACGTCCCTGTTTGCGACAGCCTCCTCGGCGCAGCCGACTCCGTGCGGCGTGAAGACTCGCACATGCAAATGATGAGCCCGGCGCGGCAGCGAGAAGCCGACCCGAAAGGTTTCATGAATCACGCTCCTTCACGCCACCGGCACGTCAACTGCAAGTATAAACACGATTTTTGAGAAGACCCTGGAACGAGGGCCGGACGAGTTCGATAGAGTGGCGAGTCCGGCACGCTGACTCAAAGCGATCGAGGGATTCATGAAAGCCGTTGTCTTCCACGGGATCGGTGACATCCGCCTTGATGACGTCCCCGAGCCGAAAATCGAGCAGCCGACTGATGCGATCGTGCGCCTGACCGCCAGCGCCATCTGCGGAACCGACCTCCACATGGTCCGTGGGACCATGCCGGGCATGGAGGCTGGCACCATTTTGGGACATGAAGGGGTTGGGATCATTGAGGAGGTTGGATCGTCCGCAGGCGATTTCAAAGTGGGCGACCGCGTTGTCGTGCCGTCGACCCTTTGCTGCGGGCATTGTTCCTACTGTGCCCGCGGTTATCAGTCGCAATGTGACAATGCCAATCCCAACGGCAAGCAAGCCGGGACCGCGTTCTTCGGCGGCCCGAAGACCACGGGGCCAATCAACGGGCTGCAAGCGGAGTTCGCTCGCGTACCGCTCGCCGACCCGTCGCTCGTCAAGCTGCCCGAGGCGATGACGGACGATCAGGCGATCCTGCTCTCCGACATCTTCCCCACCGGGTATTTCGGCGCGGACGTCGCCGAGATCAAGCCGGGCGATTCGGTCTGCGTGTTCGGCTGCGGCCCGGTCGGGCTGTTCGCAATCGTGAGCGCCCGCCTCCTCGGCGCCGGGAGGGTGTTCGCCGTCGACACGCTGCCGGACCGGCTGGCGAAGGCCCGCGACCTGGGGGCGGAGACGATCGACTTCAACACGGAGCACCCTGTTGAGAGACTCAAAACGTTGACCCAGGGGATCGGCGTGCTACGAGCGATCGACGCCGTCGGCGTGGACGCCTACCGGCCGGAAAGCGGCCCAGCCTACGCCGAATCTCGGGCGTTGAAATCGCAATTCAAGGAGGAGCAGAAGGAGACCGAACCCGAAGGCTCGGGCGCAACCTGGGGCGGCCAATGGGTTCCGGGCGACGCGCCGTCGCAGGTGCTCACGTGGGCCGTGCAAGCCCTGGCCAAGGCCGGCACGCTTTCGATTATCGGCGTATACCCTCAGACCATGACCCGGTTCCCAATCGGCATGGCAATGATGAAGAATCTGACGATGCAAATGGGCAACTGTCCGCACCGTAAGTATGTTCCACGGTTGATCGAGACCGTCATGGAGGGAAAGGTTGACCCACTGACGGTATTGACCACGATCGAGCCGATGGATGACGCCATCTCCGCCTACAAGGCGTTCGATAAACGAACGTCGGGTTGGGTGAAGGTAAAACTCGATCCGAAACTGTGAACGCGGGTGGCCCGACACCTGACAGTTATGGGGAAACACCCTGGAAGATCGAGCGGAATACCCTTTCCGAGACAGGGAAAACCCCCAAAGAAGAACACTTCCTCATCAATTGCAACGGTTTTCCCGGGCAACCCGCGCCCGGTTCGTGAAGCTTGGGGCGAAGTCTGCCAGCCTTGTGATCAGGTGGTTCGAAAAACGGCACCGACGATGGGCGATCGGTGGCCCATCGTCGGACAATCGGTGCCCCGTTCAGAACAGACTCAGGATCCTGCCGTTCGCGGCCCCGGCTAGCGAGCACCCGCTTGAACGTTCACTTGCGATTCGGCAATTTGCGTCAGCTTGGCATCCGCAGCCGATTCCTCGTCGAGCGTTGCGTTGAGCAGACGCGCCGCGTCGGTCCGGCCGATTCGCTGTGCGAAGGTGCGGGCCGAGCCGTAACCCGAGATCTCATAATGCTCGACTCGCTGCGCGGCGGCGATCAGCGCAGCGTCCCTGACATCCGAATCGCCCGTCGCATTGATCGCTTCGTCGCCTTCCGCGATAAGGCCCTTCATGGCCTCGCACGTCTGCCGGCTCGGCTGGCTCCCCAGAAGTCCCCAGATCTGTTCGAGCCGCTTCACATGTCCCTCCGTCTCCCGGAGATGGTCCTGAAACGCCTTGCGCAGTGCGGGGTTCGTCGCCGCCTCGGCCATTTTCGGCAAGGCGCTCGTCAGACGCGTCTCCGCATCGTAAAGATCGGCGATCTGCGCAACGAACAAGTCACTCATGCTGTTCAGTTCCAGTCCCGAAAAGAGCCCCATCTGCCCCTCCTGTTCCGAGGAAAAGACCACAACCCAACGAATCCGGCCCGGCCATCCTACAAGCACAGGCCGCCATTCCGCGGCGTGCAAAACGTGTTCCGAATGTCGATCTGACTAGACCTCATTATTTCGGACCGACGCCTGGTCGCTGAGCACCGTGGCCCACGACGGCGAGACCGCGGATGAGCTCTCGCGTCCTGGCGCCGATTGCGTGCCGATTCCGCCAGGCCCGGGAAGAAGCTCGTTGGCGAGAGCGAGCAGATCCGGAGTCAGGCTCGGAAACAGGCCATGGAAACGCACGGCCAACTGGGCCGGCAACGACAGGATCACCTCGGGATCACCGTACTCGCATGCCGTGATAATCCGGCGTGCCGCGGCCTCCGCACTGATCGAAAGAAATGGAAGTGAATCGCTGAGACTGAACCAGGCGTACTCAGCGCAATGCTGGCCCTTGAACAAAGCGTGGGGCGGACTGCCGGTTCGCATCAGGCCCGGGATGACGGTGGTTACGTAAATCCCGTCCTTTGACAGCTCGGCCCTCAGTCCCTCAGAGAGCCCCGTCAGGGCGAATTTGCTGGCTGAGTACGGCAACAGGTGAGGCACGCTGATCTTGCCACCGACGGATGAAACGTTGACGATGCGTCCCGTGCCGCGCAGGCGCATACCCGGAAGTACGGCCAGCGTCGTGTAGAGCGGACCCCAGAAATGGGTTCGGAGCGCCTGCTCGTAGTCTTCGAGAGTCGTCACCTCGAACGGTCCCACCTGGATCGTCCCGGCGTTGTTGATCAGGATCTCGACCGGACCAAGTTTGTGGAGGACCTCGCGGACCATCTCATCCACTTGCGACCGCTCCGTGATATCGCAGGTAAAGGTCGAGACATCCGACACGCTGGGCGCAAGGTCGGCTTTGGCCCGCGCCAATTCATCCGGATCGCGCGCGCAAAGCGCCAACCGTGCCCCCGCCTCGCCAAAGGCCCGCGCCAGGACCAGGCCCAGACCCCTTGATCCTCCTGTGATGAGGACCGTCCGATCCTTCAGTGCAATCCACCGGCACTGTCGCGCAATGGCCCGAATCGCCACGGCGCCCGCTGTGCCCAGCGCTAGCCAGGCCAGCGTTTTCTTGATGCCCGCCCTCATGTTCGTGCTCCGCGCGTTCGCCCGTTGCGCCGCCTGATCAGCAACCCCAAAGTGCAGGGGGCACTCAAGCCTTTTTGGCTTTCTGAACGTCGTCGAACGCGCGGTCTGCGGCGACACCTGTGACCTCGTTGGTCGAGCCGCTCGTTTTCTTGCCACCGTCGGCTCCAAAGGCTCCGCCCACCGGTCCCGTGTGCGAGCCCCGATCGTCCTCGGCCAGCGACTCACGGCCGCTGTTAGCGTCGCGAGGATCGTCGGTGGGGTGTCCGCCCATTCCCAGAGCGCCTTGTCCACTGTTGCTCGAGTCCCTGTCGTTCCTTCTTGATGCGTGCGACATCACTTCCTCCCTACATCGAGCCCTGAGCGGGACCTTCCGCTTCTGGACAACACCTCAGAGGCCAAATAAGCAACATAATTTTGACCTTCGATCGCAAGTTCCATGCCCCCGGTGCTCATCTCCAGGACGACCGCTTGTACGGACATTTCTCCCGGCGCGATGGTTCTTCGCGGCCCCACGGTTGGGCGTGACGACTCGGCCGCAGTGATGTCCCTCAGCGTCAGGCGTCGGTCGAGGGTGTCAGGCGCCGTCTTGAGGAAGTTGTCCCTTGGTCGCCTGGCAGATTGCGGCGAGACAGGTGAGCTCGGCGTCAGGGCGATTGAGCAGGCTATCCGCCCGATCTGGATCGGTGGCTCGCTCCAACTCGATCATTTCCCGAGGTGTGAGTTCCATGCGGACGAACTCTCGCAAGGATCGGAGGTGGCGGACCAGGAACTCTCGCTCGGCCAGCCCGAACGGGGCAGCGCGATCGGCCACGACCGACTGTTTGCCGAGCGGTGTGAGCCCCGCTTCGAGGAACGCTGTCCGCAGTCTGCGTGCCTGCGCGAATTTCCCGCCCGTCCCGAACCGTGCTCGACTCTCTTCGCGAATCGCGCGCTGCACGGCCTGCTCGAGGCCGACCGGCCAGGAGAGGAGCGCATGGTGGTACTCGTCGGTCTCGAGCACCGCAATCCGGCCGCCGGGCCGGACCACCCTCGCGAGTTCCCGAAGCGCCCTGACCGGATCGTCAAGGGTGATGAAGCTCTGGGCGCACCACACGAGGTCGAACGAGTCATTGCGGAACGGCAACCGATAGGCATCGGCCTGAGCAAACTCCACGGCGAGCCGAGCCGATTTGGGGTGAACGGCGCCTCGGGCGCGCTCCAAGCATTCCGTCAGCCGATCGGTGGCGACGAGGGTACCGCCCTGCATGTGGCCGGCGAAAAGGCCGGTGTAGAACCCGTCGCCGCAGGGCGAGTCGAGCACGAATGCACCATCATCGAGGCAGTACGACCGGACGACCGCCTCCAGCTCCGGTCGGAACGCTCGCTGGTATGCCTTGAGGAGAAGGTCGGACTCCGAAACAGGATTCACCGCCGCCTTCCTTCAACGTGTGGGGTCTGGGTGCACGACACTTTCGAGACATGCCTCAACGACTGGCCAGCCGCATAGGACGACTGCCGCGATGCACAAACAGCAATTCGCGGGCCGGGGATCACCGACCGGCGCTACGGCCGTGGGGGACTGGTATGGCAAATGCATCGTTAACTGTCGCTAAGGAAGGGGAAGGCGATGAACGTGCTCGCGCTCAACGTCGGCAGCGGGACGCTCCGGTACAATGCGCCCGGCCAGACCAGTTCCGAAGATGCAGCCGCCCCGGTCTGGGTGATCCCCGTGGACGAGGAGCGGCAGATCGCCCGCGAGGTGTCCGCCGAGTTACGTAATCATTTATAAGGTTATCTTACAGGGAGCCTATCATGCGATTCCGGCATTTCGTGGTTGGCCTTGTCGTCCTGGCCGGAGCAAGCGTCTGGTACGTTCGAGCAGGCCAGGAGTCCGTGTCGAAATCCGGGAGCCGCCAGGACGCGGCCGACCTGAGCCGGCATGGCGAATACCTCGTCAACTCGGTGGCCATGTGCGGCGACTGCCACACCCCTCGTAACGATCAGGGGCGGCCCGACCGTGCTCGGCTCCTCCGAGGTGCAACCGTCTCGATCCGCCCCAAGAAGGCCTCCCAGGAATGGGCCGATGAATCTCCCGACATCACGGGATGCGGGCTGGCCGACAAGTGGGGTGAGGAAGGCATGATCAAATTCTTGACGACCGGCGTGAACCCCGACGGCCATAAAGCCATGCCGCCGATGCCCGCGTTCCGTCTTGACGCGCGGGATGCCCGGGCGGTCTTCGTTTACCTGAAATCGCTTCCGAGGTAAACGGTTGAGAACTGGCTCATGGCCGTCTACATCGGGACTTCGGGCTGGAGCTACGATCATTGGGTCGACATTCTCTATCCGAACTCGGCATCGAGCCTGGAACGGCTAGACGCTTATGCCCGCATATTTCGCACGGTCGAAGTGAACAACACCTTCTACCGCTGGCCCAAAGACGAGACGTTTTCAACCTGGCGCGCGCGTGCGCCCGACGGGTTTATCTTCTCTGTCAAGGCGTCGCGGGGCCTGACCCAGTTCCGCAAGCTCAACGACCCCCTTCCCTGGCTCGATCGCATGGAAGCCGGCTTATCTCGCCTCGGAGAAAAGCGCGGCGTCACGCTGTACCAACTCCCGCCCCACTTCCCGCGCAATCTCGACCGGCTTGACCGCTTCCTCGATCACGTGCCGTCGGGTCAACGCATCGCCGTCGAATTCCGCCACCCTACGTGGGAGTCCGAAGAGACGTTCGAGGTCCTGGAACGTCACGGGGCCGCCTACTGCGTTATGAGCGGGGCGAACTTGCCGTGCGTGCTCCGAGCGACGGCGGACTTTGTTTTCGTCCGACTTCATGGCCCAGACCATAAACACCTGTACACAGGCGCCTACTCCGACGACGAGCTTCGATGGTGGGCCGGCCGGATCGCAGAGTGGCAGTCGCAGCACCGGGACGTCTACGTGTACTTCAACAACGATGGCAGCGGGCACGCGGTCCGCAATGCGCAGCGCCTCAGAGAATTGACAGGCGCGTGACACACGCCATCCCTGCCCTTTACCCTGATCACATTGCTATCGATCCGGGCTATCGCAAAAATCCCAGGCTCAAGATGGATTGCAGGGTGGTGTCCCGCCTGCATCGTTGGACTGGTATCATTGTCGCCGTGAAGGAGCACAACGCGGACCTGTTCCGCACTTCCGCCAAGGATTCGGGGGCTTGGGCCGATGGTGAACATTCAGGATCTGCTCGACGATGCCAAGTGTTACGAGACGGTCCGATCGCTACGGTGGCCCGAGGGAATCGCTTGCCCCCATTGCGCTTCGGACTCGGTGATCAAGAACGGACGGGACGACACCCAGCCGGAACGGCAGCGTTACGAGTGCCGAGGCTGTGGCAAGCGGTTCGATGACCTCACCGGGACGATCTTCGCTGGCCACCATCAGCCGCTGAAAACTTGGGTCACGTGCCTCTACCTGATGGGTTTGAACCTCTCCGGACTGCAAATCGCCAAGGAGCTCGACATCAACAAAGATGACGCCAGGGCGATGATCCAGCAGTTGCGCCAGGGGGTCGTCGACCGCCGGCCTCCGGTCACTCTTTCCGGCGAGGTCGAATGCGACGAAGTCTATGTCGTGGCCGGACATAAGGGCCATCCCGAGGCCGTCCAAAAAAAGGGCGGATCGGCCGAAGACGACGCCTGAAGGGGGCACCGGGGCGGGGGACGCTCGACAAGGAGAAGCCGCCGGTCTTCGGCATGCTGCAGCGGGGTGGCCGGGTCGTGATCCGGATGCTGGCGGACGTCAAGCAGGCGACGATCCGTCCCCTGATCGCGGCGACGATCGCCCCGGGGACGCTCGTCCACACCGATGAGTACGACATCTACGGCCGGCTGGAAGGATGGGGATATCGGCATAAGACGGTCTGCCACGGGAAGGGCGAATACGCCCGCGACGAGGACGGCGACGGCTTCCATGAGGTCCACGTCAACACGATCGAAGGCTTCTGGTCGCTCTTGCGGAGCTGGCTGCGACCCCATCGCGGCATCCCCCAGGAATCGCTGCCGCTCTACCTCGCGTTCTTCCAGTTCGTCCACAACGTCCGGGCCCGCGGAAGAGCCCTCCTCGGCGCCCTGATCGCTCAATTGATCGCACCACCCCGGAATCCACCTTGAGCGATTGCTAGACCTGCCATCGACCACCCTGAGCCTTTTGGAATGTAGACTCCTGACAGAGTGGGCCGTCATGACC
>DAIDJG010000479.1 GCA_027451445.1 Singulisphaera sp. | reverse complement strand
AACGACCTCCTGAGCGTGATCCCGCCCCGGCCCCCGCTCTTCAAAGAAGGCGACCGGCCCCCGGGTGCTCCCAAATGGGAGCTCGTCGAGCGTCTGGCCATCGGCGGCTTCGGCGAGGTCTGGAAGGCGCGCGGCGACGCCTGGAAGAACACGTTCCGCGTCTTCAAGTTCTGCCTCGACCCGCCGTCGCAGCGATACTTCTTCGAAAATGAGATGGAGAACATCGAGCTGGTCCAGAACGAGCTCGTCGACCATCCGAACATCGTCAAGCTCATGGACGCCCACCTTGAAGGCGAGAGTCCGTGGTTGCAGTACGAATATGTCCCCGGCGGCGATCTCACCCAACTGATCGCCACCTGGCCGGTCGACGTCGCCGTCCGCGCCCCCCTGGCCGTGGGAACCATCGCCACGCTGGCCGAAACGCTGGAGCTCTGCCACAACCGCATCATCGTGGACGGCAACCGGAAGTCGGTGATCCACCGCGATATGAAACACGCGAACGTGCTGATCCACAAAAACGGCGCCCTGAAGATCACCGACTTCGGGATCAGCAACACTCAGGCCCGCCAGGCCATCGACGAGGCGCGCATCGCCACGTTCACGGCCGTGTCAGTCAGCACCCCGGCCGGTATCCTCGGGGCCAGCACCCCCATGTACGCCTCCGACCAGCAGCTCAACGGCGAACGGCCGCACCCCGCCGATGACGTGCACGCCCTCGGCGTGATGCTCTACCAGATGCTTCTCGGCGAGCCGAACCGGCCGTTGAACCGCGACTACATCTCCGTGCTCGAGCGCCACCACATTTGCCGGGAGCTGATCGCGCTGGTCTCTCAAAGCATCGCCAGCGACCGCCCCGCGCGTTTTCAACACGCTGGCGAGCTCGCCGATGCCCTCAAGTCGCTGCCCAGGAAGCTCGTTGCCGAACCTGTGGTTGTCAGTGTGGCGGATCGGGAAAAGGCGCTGTACGAGGAATTCGAGCGCCGTGTTGTCGATGCCAGGTCCAAGAACAACGAGGCTCGGCGGCTGTTTCACCAGCGGCAGTGGAAACAGGCTCAAGGAGTCATGGACAGTATCTTTCACCCTATATTGAGGGATCAGGAGCTGGACAAGGCCGTGCGCTTGTACGCCGATGGCAAGCGGCTCAAGAACAGCCTGGGCATGGAGTTCGTCCTGGTGCCTCCGGGCGATTCGTGGCTCGGCGGGGGCGGCGGCACCCCGGGGAGCCGCAAGTTCACGGTCGAAGAAGCGTTCTGGGCGGGCGTCTACCCCGTGACGCAGGCGGAGTGGCAAGCCGTCATGGGTGACAATCCCAGCCATTTCCAAGGCAACCCTCGCTTTCCCGTCGAATCCGTGAGTTGGGATACGATCACCAGCACGTTTCTCGTCGCGTTGAACAAGAAATGCCAGGGGGACGGCTACTTGTATCGTTTGCCAACAGTGGACGAATGGGAGTATCTCTGCCGTGGCGGGCCCATTTCCCAGGCGCAGAGCGCGTTCCACTATTACTTCGTCCGCTCCCCATCGGACCCGACACCGAACCCAACGAACGAGCTGACACCTCAGTTGGCGTGTTTCGGCCAGGGTGCCTCCGGAAAGCCGACGGAGGTCGGCTCGTTCTTGCCGAATGCACTGGGTATTTATGACGCTCATGGGAACGTGTGGGAGTGGACGGCGACCGCGGACGGCTCGTCCCGGGTGTGCCGGGGCGGTAGCTGGTACGACGCGGCAGAGCGCTGCGCGGCGTCGTACCGCAACGCGGTCGCTCCGGGCGGCGCGTACGACTCCCTGGGCTTCCGTCTCCTCGCAGTTCCGTTGAGTAGGTGAGGTCAAGGTGAGTGCAGGCTGGCGGGCGGAGACGAAACGACGCGGATGCGGAGTGGAGTCGAAGCCCGCCATGCCGGAGCGAACGGTTGGAACACAAACTGGGGGTTTGGGGGCGCAGCCCCCAACGGCGTGCAATCATATATAAGGAGTGTTTAACTAGGCAATGCCGCTTCGATTCTTTGTCGTTCCGGTTCAAGATCATGGCGAATCCGAGGCGGAGTTGAACGCCTTCCTCGGTGGTCATCGTGTGGTTTCACTGGATCGGCGTTTTGTCGATCAGGGTGCTCAATCCTTTTGGGCGATCTGCGTTGATTTCGTTGTCGGACCGGCGGGAAAGTCCAGTCCTTATGCGCCCAAAGAGCGAGTGGATTACAAGGAAAAGCTGACGCCCGAGCAATTTCGAGTTTTCGCCCAGCTTCGCGACCTTCGAAAACAAGTGGCGCAGGCCGAAGCAGTGCCGGTGTACACGGTTTTCAGCAACGATCAGTTGGCACGGATGGTGGTCGACCAGACGACCACGAAAGAGGCGCTGGAAAAGATCGACGGCGTGGGGGACGCCCGCGTCGCCAAGTACGGGCCGCGGTTTCTGGAATTGCTCATCAAGCTGCTGGGTATCCCAAATGAAACGAGTGGGGCGGCTGTTTGAGTCGGTCCTCGCGTACGAGAACATGAGGGAAGCCGTACATCAGGCCCTCAGGGGTAAGAGGGACCGTCGGGAAGCGCGCGATTGGACTTCGTCGCTCGACGCGAACCTCGAACGGGTCGTCGCGCAACTGAGCGCCGGCACGTTTCCGTTCGGGCGGTTCCATCAGTTCGTCATTTTTGATCCGAAGGAACGTGTGATCACGGCGCCGTGCTTTGAAGAACGTGTCATCCATCATGCGATCATGAACGTCGTCGAACCGTACCTGGATCGTTGGCTGATCGACGATACGTTCGCCTGTCGCAAAGGGAAGGGACGTCTCAAATGTCTTTTACGAGCGCGGGAGTTTGCGGGGCAACAGCCGTGGTTTCTGAAGCTCGACATCCGCAAGTATTTTGACAGCATCGGGCACGATCGGCTCCTGGGATTATGGGAGCGTCGCTTCAAGGACGCGCGGTTGCTTGCGCTCATGTCGGCGATCGTGCGGTGCTACCGAACGGACCTCGGTAAGGGACTCCCGATTGGAAGCCTGACATCACAACACCTTGCCAATTTCTATCTCGGTTGGTTCGATCGTTTTGTGAAGGAATGTTTGTGTATTCGGGGCTATGTCCGTTATATGGACGACATCGTGATCTGGTTGCCGGATTCGTCTTCAGCGCAGAGGACGAAGCTGGTAGTGAGCGAGTTTCTGTCCGGCGTGCTGGATTTGCAACCGAAGGCGGCACCCTACGCGAACCGCACCGTTCATGGGATGGATTTCCTCGGCTGCCGTGTTTTCCCTTCTCATATGGTTCCCAACCGGCGTAGTCGGGTGCGTTTCCGGCGGAAATGGCAAGCGCTGTTAGACGCCCACGGTCGCCAGGAGTTGAGCGAAAGGGAATTCCAAGCGCGCGCGACGGCATTGGTCTCCTTCATCTCGGCCGAGGGAGTTGCGAGTTTCCGTTTTCGGAAACGCACGTTATTCTCAACGGCGGTAAGGGGTCGAGAGGCTCGTCCCGGGTGAACCGGGGCGGTAGCTGGAACAACGCGGCAGAGAACTGCACGGCGTCGAACCGCAACGCGAACGCTCCAGGCAACGCGAACAACAACCTGGGCTTCCGTCTCCTCGCAGCTCCGCTGGATTGCGGACGCACCAACGGAACCGGCCGCTTTCCCGTCCCTTCGGATGAGAAGGGCAAAACTGATGGCTGAACCGCCCGGTGGTAGTACCAAGCGGGAACCCTCCGGGCGGTCCGTCTCGCGGGCGAACCTGGCGAATCGCGGGTAGGGGAGCGAGATTCTGGCCAGGTGTGAAATCCTGCGCCAAAGGCAAAGAATACCTACGACGCTGGCGGCTGCGTGAAGGCTGGGGAAGCTGCTGGGAGAGCGGTAGGGGCTTGGCGTGCTGCCTTGACGGGCGAGCCGTACGCGCTGAGAGTGGCTGCGCCCGAAAGCAACGGGACTGCTTCGGCTTCGACATTTACCAAATCGATACCGAGTAAAACTGAAATAACGTCATGTTCTGACATGTATGATGAAAAATCCGCGTGGGTGCCAAGATAACGCGCGATTCGCGACGCATTGTAAAGGGATTGGTATCCATCCCAAATCTCTGGATATTTCGACTTCAATAGGTGATTTCGCGAAAAATGATCGACGCTATGTTGAGTCGCGAGGGGCTCGTTTGCCGCGAAGACGGCTTCCGCGATATGTACCGCCTTGTAGAAGGCGACGATCGCGATCCAGTCGGAAAATGGGTTTGCCGAGTTGACGAGGGTGCGCAAGAAGGCGTTGTTTCTGTTTGCGAGATCAACATGCACAACTTCAGCCGACATTCACGGTGTCCCCTTTGGTCAACTGACCTGGCGCATGAGTGTCCCGAATGGGCGAACGAACGAACGGACGGACTCGTCGTCGGTTTTCGGCAAACAAAGCACTTCCAGACGCACGAGGCCGTACGCAGGATTTCTGGCGATCCCGACATCCAATCGAAGCAATGACTTTTCGAGTTCGCGATCGTACTGACTGTGCTTCTGGACCACCACAAAATGCACGCCATCGGTGGCAAGGGAAAGAAAAGCGCGGTCGATTTTGACGGCGTTGGCGTTCAGCCATTTATCGAGATCATCAAGCAAGTCACGGAGCTGCGCCAGGAAATCGTTGCGGTTCTCTGAAATCTGGCAAGCGGTAATGAGTTCCTCGACGGAAAGAGAGAACACGCGGCCCTCCTTGGTGGTAATTGTCAGACCCTTGTCCTCGTCTTGAGATAGGCTCTTCCACCTCGTCGGTTCGTGGGTGCCCATGCTCATGATCAGATCCCTACCAAGAAGTTTTTCCTGGCGCCTAACAGTTCGTGCGCTGCGACGAGCGGGATGGGTGGCCGGGGCAAAGCGGAGCGCAGCTCCCCGTGCCCCGGTGGGCCGCGCGACGCTTCCGGGGCACGTCGGCCTTCTGGCCTCCTCTGCCCCGGCCACC
>DAIDJG010000478.1 GCA_027451445.1 Singulisphaera sp. | reverse complement strand
CAAAAAGCTTCAGACCGGCTCCGAGCTCGACCCGCCCTTCGTGGCGCTCCTGGCCAACGGCACGAGCGGCGACATCAACAACATCAACTTCCGCACGCCGAGGCCGTCCAGGCCGCCGTACGAGCAGATGCGTTTCGTCGCAGAGGACGTCGCCCGCAAGGTCAATGACGCGGTCGCAAAGGCCGCCTGGCAATCGAGCGCTGAGCTCGATGCTCGTTTCCGAGAGCCGGAGATCGCCTGGCGGCCCGTGGACGAAGCGCTCCTCTCCTGGGCCAAGGAGACCGAGGCCAAGGCCGAGACGTCGTCCAAGAAGGACGTCATCCCGCTGGCGTACGCGGGTCGGATCCAGCGACTCGCGAAGGCTGAGAAAACCGCACTTACGCCGCTCCAGGTCCTTCGGATCGGCGATATCTGCGTCGGGACCTCACCCTGCGAAACGTTCGCCGAGACCGGTCTGGCGTTCAAGAAGCGAAGCCCGATGCCTCGCGCGTTCCTGGTGGAGCTGAGCCACGCGTACCTGGGGTACCTCCCAACGCCTCGCCACTTTGAACTCGGCGGCTACGAAACCTGGCCGGGCACGAACTACCTCGAACCCCAGGCCGCCGTGACCATCCTCGATACACTCGTCGAGATGGCAACCGAGATCGCGCCGAAGTCGAAGTAAGGGGCTGGGAGGGAATAACGTTTGAATGTCGGTGGAGAATCACTAGTGGATTTGCGGGGGCGAACCTCGCTCTATCTACAAGGGTTTGCCATCGCGTTGCGCACAGTGGGAGGGCGAGGCTCCGTCCGAGCCAGCCTTGATCTATCGGCGAGTCTTCGAGCCGATGGATCATCGCGTGCCGCCCAGGGGACCGCGTCATCACACGCGATGTTCAGAGCACTCGAAGACTCGTCCTCCGAACAAGGCTGGCTCGGACGGAGCCTCGCCCTCCCAAAAACATGCAGGTGCCGAACATAGAATCATGCCGGCTGATTCGGGTGTGCGCAACGCGTGGGAAAACCGCTCTCGGATCAGGTGGCAACCTGACGGATCATTGCCGCCAGCTTGGAGAAGTCGATCGGCTTGGTGAGGTGGGCTGAGAACCCGGCCTCTCGGGAGCGGCGGATGTCCTCCTCCATGCCGTAGCCAGTGAGCGCGATGGCGGGGACGGAGCGCACCGCGCGGAATCTCTGCATCAGGTCCAGCCCGGAGCCGTCCGGCAGGCCAATGTCGCTAATGATCAGGTCGAAGCCGCCGGTCTGCTGGAACGCGCCCCAGGCGTCGGCCGCCGTCCCTGCGGTCACGACGTCGTGGCCGAGGCCCACCAGCAGCTTGGACATGAGTTGGAGGCTCGTCGGCTCGTCCTCGACCAGGAGGATGTTCAGGCGGGTTCGAGCGGGGATCTCGGCCGAGTGGGGGTCGCGTACACTCCTTACCCCGGCTTCCCTCACGTCCCCCGGCACGTCGGTCGTCTTCAGCCTGATACGGAAGGTCGCGCCCCGGCCGGGTCCGGGACTGTCGGCACTGATGTGCCCGCCGTGGGCCTCGACGACACCCCGGCAGATCGCCAGGCCCAGACCCAACCCGCCGAACTTGCGGGTGGTCTCAGCGTCGCCCTGGTGAAAGGCGTCAAAGATATGGCGCATTGCCTCAGGCTCGATCCCCATGCCGGTATCGGCAACCTCGACGAGGATTTCGTCGCACTCGTTCCGGGTGCTGACGGTGATGGTGCCCCCTTCGGGGGTAAACTTGACGGCGTTCTTGATGAGATTCCAGAGCACCTGCTGGAGCCGAGCGGCGTCGGCGTTGACATAGCGGTTCCGGGCGTTCAGATCCAGTTTGATGCGTTGGTCCTTGCTGCGGACCTCGGTGCGGATGATCTCCAGCACCCGGCGGATCAGGTCGTCACAGTCGCAGATGCCCCAGTGCAGCGGCATCTTGCCCCGGACAATCTTCATCACATCCAGGAGATCGTCGATGATTCGGGCCTGAAGGTCCACGTTCTGCCGGATCATCTCCAGCGCAGGGGCAAGCTCCTCGGGGCGGGGCGGCTGGTCGATCATCGAGGAGACGGCAAGCATGATTGGGTTGAGCGGCGTGCGCAGCTCGTGGCTCAGCACCGCGAGGAAGTCGTCCTTCGCTTTGTTGGCTTCCTCGGCTTGCTGCCGTGCGGCCCGCAGATTTTCTTCAAGGCGGATCCGCTCCGTGATATCATGCGTGGCTTTGACAAATCCCACGATGGCCCCGGCGCGGTCCCTCATCGGCGTAACGGCCCCGCGGACGAGGAACCGGCTGCCGTCCTTCCGCAGATGCCAGCGGTTATCAGCGGCCTGCCCCAACTCGGCGGCCTCGCTCAACTCGCGCTGCGGCACGCCAGCCGCCCGGTCCTCGGGCGTGAAGATGACGTCGATCTCCTGGCCGAGGATCTCGTCCTCGCGAAAGCCGTAGCACCGCTCGGCCCCGGCGTTCCAGCTTGCCACCCGGCCACGCGGGTCGGTCGAGAAGATGGCGAAGTCTCGGACGCTCTCGATCAGAAGCTGCAGCCACTCCTGGCTCTGCCGCAGCGCTTCCTCAGTTTGCTTTCGCTCGCCGATATCCTTGATGAGGCAGATCATGGAGTCCGGCCGTCCCGCCTCATCCCGGATCAGTGAGGCCGTCACTTGAACCCAGACGGCCAGGCCGTTCTTGCAGATGTATCGCTTGTCCATCCAATACGACGAATCCTGACCTTCGAGCACGCGACGGAACTTGTCGAGGTTGGCGTCCAGATCGCCTGGGTGGGTCACGTCCTTGAACGTCCGGGCAAGCAGTTCGTCGCGGTCGTAGCCGACGACAGCACAGAGGCGGTCGTTGACCTCCAGCCAACGTCCGTCCAGTCCGACGCGGGCCATCCCGAAAGCGGTCTGCTCGAACAGGCCGCGGTAAAGTCGCTCGTAATCCTCCAACCTCTTCCTGTCCTTGTGTCCGTCCCCGGCCATACGGCGGCCCTCCAGACAGCGGTGGCGGAGGCCGAGACCCGATGATGTGAGCGAGGGTCTACGACAAAGTGGTCTCGGGTCGTATGCCCCGTCCCCGGTTAGCATTCCGGCGATCCCGAGAAACGGCCCTCCGGATGCCTTACTCTACGATGCAGGTTTGGGGCCAAACCGAAAGTGATGCCGGCGAGGGGCCTTCCGGCGAGGAAAGCGGGTACTGAGGGCGTCCGGACTTTCGGACGAGGTTGGATCCTCAACGTTTGCCGCCGACCACGACGACTCGCTGTCCGAGATAAGAGCGGGCTCAGGCCGGACACCAATCCATATAGTCGCCCTATCTCCCGTACTCATCCCACGATCGCGATCGAGCCGCTGCTTTGGAGACTCCAAGCAGGGCGCCGGGCATAACGTCCGGCATGGCAATTGCTGATATCAGGCTGATTCCCTACTGAGCTGGGCATCCGGGAGGCGGCGGCGATGGTCGAAGAGCTGGACTTATCGTGGAGACGAGTGGCCCCGCTGTGCACCTGCTCGGTGCTCCTGGTCGAGGACGATCCGACCAGCCGCCGAGCGCTCGGGACCGCCTTACAACGCCGGGGATGGTCAGTATGCCTGGCGGCGACCGTCGCCGAGGCCAAGGGGCGGCTCGATCATGGCCTCGAACCGGACGTGGTACTGCTCGATCTGATGCTGCCCGACGGTGACGGCGGGGATGTGCTGCGAGACGTACGCGAGCGGGGGCTCGACGCCAAGGTCGCGGTCTGCACCGGCGTCGCCGACGCGGAGCGCCTCAACCGGGTGATCGCGTTGGGGCCGAACGCCGTCTTCACGAAGCCTCTCGATCTCTCATGCATCGAGGGCGTCTGCGCGGGAGCCTGACCGGCGAGCGCGCAGCACGTCGGGATGGCACACGGACGCTCTCCCAGACTCGAGCGGGTCGGCGACACCAGACAGGCCTGGGCGCCTCGTTTGAGGGCCGTGATTTGGCACCGGGTTTGCGTTGGAGTGATTCCACACATCTGGGATTGACTCCTTCTCACACACCTCAATCGCTGCCTGGCCCAACCCTCGCAAGGGACCAGGTGAAGTGCCATTACGGCGGTCCAAGGAGGAACGGACCGCGGGAGGGATACCATGCGCTCATTTCACGGACGGCACTGCGTCGCTGCGGTTTTCGTGTTGCTCTCCGGCTGCGCACACCAGGTGCGCTACGTCTATCAGGACCACGATTTCGGCGTGATCGGCATGCCGGAGAACTCGGACCAGTGGCCGACTCGTTACCGCACTCAGGCCGAGAAGCTCATGAAGGCCCAGTTCCCGGAGGGGCACGAGGTCGTGCGCGCCGAGGAGGTTGTCGAAGGGACGCGTACGCTCACCACCCAGGGCTCGAACACCGCCGAGCTTCTGCCCACGATCTCCACGCCGCTGCTTCAGGTCGGCAAGCTCGGTCACTCGTCGGGCCGCACCCAGGCCGACAGGATCCAAATCAAGGAATGCCGCATCATTTACCGCCGAACGGGATCGAGGATGGGCCCCGAAACGTATGCAGCCCTCTCGACACTTACGCCGACCAAGTACGTCGACCCCAACGAGGCGGAACGGCACCCGAAGAACGAGATCCCGAAAAGCGAACCCGCACTCGACTCGCCCCGCTCCAGGGATGATCTTCCCGAAGAGAGCATGATGCGTCCGATCAAGGGGAAACGAGCACACGCGGCGCACGATTGAACCAATATCGCCAAGGAATCCAGAACGCACCGATGACATACAATCACGTGGCGTTCTGGTCCTTCTCTGACGCAAACATCCGGGACGCGTACTTCTTTCCTTGTCCTTTGACCGACGATCGACTCCAATGGCGGTCACACGTCAACGGGTGTTGTCAACAGCTACGCCCTCGGCGCACCGGTCTCGTCGCCGCGGGTCGGCGGGTGCAGTGCGGTCTCTGGGTTTCGTCTTCAAGGTCATGGCTTGGGCCAACGCCGCTGCGCCCGGCCGCCGTTGACGTTCTGTGCTTGGGGATGCGTCTCCTTTTCGGACGGGATGTTGCTTGAGCAATGACAGAGTGAATCGATTAAGCCAAGCCATGTTCTCGCGCAGCGCCTCGTCGCCAATTCGTGACTCGTCCTCTCAATAAATCACATCAAGAACCCAATGGCACGTGTTTTCGATACTCCAGTGGCCGCGCACCGCACGCGCGAACTGCTTCACATCCAGCGTCAGGCTGCTGATGTAATAGCGGATATCGATGCTTTCCTTGCCGTCGCGAACGGACGCGGAGGTCACGATCCCGACCGTCATCAGCCCCTCCGACAGCGTAAATCCAGGTGAGCTCTCGGGAGCGGGCAGTTGCAGGTACGTGCGCGTCTGCTCGCGCCCGTGAGCGGTTTCGGTCGTCACCCACTCCTCGGCACAGACCAAGCCGCCCTCAAGCTGTTCTTCGATGTCGTCAATCACTGCTTGGTGCAACGTCTCTTGGTTCCCCTTCAGTGCAAGAACGTAATCGGCTCCTCGCTCGATGATCTGCGCCGCGATCGCCTTTTAAGAGTCCCCAGGACACGCAATGAACTCAAAACACGCGTCGCCCGAAACGAGGCCGGCGCTCGGAGTCGACTCGTCATTGGCTTCCCGCCCTTAAACCCGACCATTCGCCGTAGGGGCAATGACGCCAGCAAGCCATCCCGGTGCGCCGATCCGTCGGCGGCAGTCGTCGAGGCGGCGTTCCAGGAAACGCCGGGCGGGCTCGCTGCAGATGGATTCCAGGGCGGCACAATAGGCGGACTCGGCTTCATCGCGTCGGCCCAGCGTCAAGAGAAGATCCGCGCGGGTGGCATGCAACAGGGCGTAGCGCTCGAGGGTACGAAGGTCGTGAATCGCGTCGATCGCCGCCAACGCCACGGCGGGACCTGCGACCATCGCCAGGGCCACAGCGCGATTGAGGGCGACGACCGGCGAGTCGGCGACAGCGCATAGGGAATCGTACAGGGAGAGCACGCCCGGCCAGTCGGTCGAGGCGTGGTCGGGAGCGACGGCGTGCACGGCGGCGATGCCGGCCTGGAGATGATAGACCGTCATCTCGTCGCCTTCCGAGGCGTGGCCGAGGTGTCGCAGGCCGCGGTGGATGAGGGCGGCGTCCCAGAGGGAGCGGTCCTGGTCAGCGAGGAGGACGAGCTCGCCGGCCTCGTCCTGGCGCGCGGGGAGGCGCGAGGCCTGGAGCAGCATCAGAGCGAGCAAGGCATGGCTCTTCGGTAGTGCGGTCTCGGGGCGGTGCGCCAGGCGGTCGGCGAGCCAGATGGCCTCGCCGCACAGATCCTGGCGGATGAGGGCGTCGCCGCGATGGGCGGCGTAGCCCTCGTTGAAGAGCAGGTAGATGACCTGGAGCACAGAATCGAGCCGGGACGGGAGCTGATCGGGCTCGGGCAAGGCGAGTGTCACGTCTTGCTCGCGGATGAGCCGCTTGGCACGCACGATCCGCTGCGCAATCGTGGCTTCCGGCGTCAAGAACGCCCGCGCGATCTCCGGTACGCTGAAACCGCACGCCGCCTTGAGCGTCAAGGCGACCCGCGCTTCGGACGCGAGGGCGGGGTGGTTGCACGCGAAGATCATCGCGAGCTGGTCGTCGCCGAACGGGTCTCCCGCATCCTCGGGGAGACCCAGTTGGGCGAGCTCGGCCTCGACGACCGCGCGTTCCTCGAGCGCGCGTTGCTTGCGCCGGAATACGCTCCGTCGCCGCACCAGGTCGAGCGCCTTGTTGCGAGCGACCTGCGTGAGCCAGCCGCGCGGGTTCTCGGGAATGCCGTGGTGCGGCCAGAGCCGCAGGGCCTGGAGCATGGCGTCCTGGACGACCTCCTCGGCCAGTTCCAGGTTCTCCAGGCCGAGCCGCCGGCTGAGCGCAGAGAGCATCGCGGCCGCGTGGTGGCGGAACAGGTGGTCCACCAGCGCGTGGACCTCGGGAGCGGAGTCCGGAGCGCTCACGCCTCGGGGTTTCCCATGAAGTCGATCTGGCGGATGCCGATGGGGCCAAACGGCAAGTGCGGGCAATCCGACGCAAGCTGCAAGGCCTCGTCGTAGTCGGCCGCCCTGATCACGAAGAAGCCGCCCACAACCTCCTTGGTTTCGACGTAGGGCCCGTCAACCGTCGCGAGGCGATTGCCCTGTTTCGACAACACCTTACCTCCTTCGTCCATCAGCTTGCGCCCGTAGACCATCTTGTCAGCCGCCTCGAGCTTGCTGCGCCAGGCGTGGTATTTCTCGATGAGCGCCTGGATCTCGGTCGGCGACAACGACGCCAGGGAGCCTGGCTTACCTTCCAGCAGTAGCATGAACTGAGCCATCGGTCGTTCCTTTCTCGAGTTCGGGCCAGGCCGTCCGCCCCGGTGACCCCCGCGGCCGCCGAGAGCGTACAAAGCCCGATTCGTGGCACGGACGACGAATAACGAACGGGTGGTCCGCAAATCGACAGCGTTTTGAGATGATATCCGAAATCTGTCCGGGGCGTGTGCTGGACCAATCATCCACGGACGTCGCTGAGCGGCCCCATCCGGCGTGACGTCGTCGGGTGTGGTCTCGCCGATCCGCCACCGCGTCAGAAACCCTTTCTCACCGGCCTCGACGACACTCACGTCGATCGGCCCGCGTGCCGAGCTTTCGACCGCTGGCTTTCCGCCCACGGTTGTGCGCCGGCTCTTCACGCGCTCATGGCGGTGACTATCGCCGGCTTTCCAGGTCGGCCGAATCGCGATTTCTGCAGTCTTGGCTTCATCACTCTGAGCGCTTGAGGCCCCGGCGGAGGTGAGTATCACGGCCAACGCGATCGTCGAAATAAGCCGATTGGTTTGCTGGCCCGAGGAAACGAAATTCATTCGTGCAGGTCGCCTAGTCTTCCAACAGGAAGGTGGAGTAGAAACGGCTTCGGTCCAGGGGACGTCCATCCGCATCGCGAACGTCGTCGGTCACCACGATTTCATACAGTCCTGGATCGAGCTGCTCTGTGAATCGAACGGTTGCCGTCTTCCAGAGTCGATCATAAACGATGCTTGGAGACTTTTTACGTCTAACACGTTGATACGGAAGCTCCACGCTGCTCGATGATTTGGTCCAAAGCTCGATCGACTTTGCATTCAGAGTCGAAGGATCCATTGGCCGACTAAACACAACAGCGATCTCGACTAACTGGCGGCCTGTCCGACAACCGGCGGCAGGGTCGGTGCGAACAACTCGCGGTGGAGACCCACCGGAATCGTCGGACGGTGGAACCTTGGGCCGAACGCAGTACAAGAACGTGCTCGGGCATGGCTGGCCACCTCGGAAATATCCTCCCTCCTCGGCAATCAACGTGGTCACGACGTAATCGCTGAGATCAATCCCGCGATCTGTCAACTCAATCGTGACTGGACTCTTCGCAGAACCCGAAGAAGGATCGTACGGAGCGCCAGCTCTGTCGCAATAGAGCAGAAACGGTTGATGGCGGTGGAGTAACTCGGTGAAAGCAGGTTGAATCGTGTCCAGAATCACGACACCAGGAGACTTTCGGTATACGTATCTCATTGTAAAGCAGTTCTCGCCAAAATTGGGAACGACCATGGTTGAGATACCAGTCTCGCGTATGACCCGCTGAGCGGTCTGTTCGTCGAAGCGCCAGGCCGTTTGGGCATAGTAACCAGGAGCACGAAATGCGTAGGCCGTGATGAGAGTTACGGTGACCACCCCGATGAAGGTGGGGTATCTTCGCCAGGCGGAACCCCAGCCGGCGGCTGCCATGAGAATGACGATCGGGCTCAGAAAAAGAAGCTGCCGGCAACCGCCAAGAGGATAAAGTCGCAAAGCGCTGAGGACGTAGAGCACACCAAGGCTCAGTAGGAGCCCGAGTCCAAGCCAACGCGGGGCTGACAGAGGGCAACCACGGAGGGCTGCACCAAGCCCGAGAAACACAAGTCCCACCGGGAGTAACGCAGCCACTCCCCAATAGATTGTCACATAGATAGGGCTAAAAAGATTAACAGAATACGCGAACGTGTCGTAGGTTCGAGATATCCCGAAATAGAGCCCGTCAAGTAAGCGATTCGGTTGGGTTACGGCATGTTTGTACAACGAATCCGTGAACGGACCGTAGCCCATCGCATGATTGCGAAAAGTCCCCAGGTAAAACGGGTCGAGGTAGCCGCGATAGCCGTCGCCTCGCTTGGCGAGGTAAAACACCGATGAAACGAGCACAACCCAAGACAAGCACAGTGCGAAAGCGACTAGTTTCAGTCGGAGTTCCACAACGGCACCACCTGTCTCCCTTATCGCCTTGATCACCAGGAAGAGAAGCGCAAAGCAGAGAAAAGGGATGAGCAAGAGAAAGCTATTATGATTGAACACATCGAGTGTGCAGGTGATGGCCAACAACGCACTCCAAAGGCTGATCATGGAGGATGTCGCCTTCGAAATCATGACATCGAGTTTGCCGAGACACCCAAGAATCAGTGTGGTCATGAGAGGTATGCCAGCGTACGGCAGGATTTGCTGGGAATACTCGACCTGCGGCCAACTCAGAGCGGCCAGCGTTGAGGCCACTAACGCGGTCGTCCGACCAAGCTTAAGTAAACGCGCGGTAGGATAGGTCAAAGCGACGTTGAGAACGCCCGCAAGGCACGATGGTAGCCTGGCTACCCAGAGGCTCACACCACCAATTCTGATCGTGCCCCAAAGGACGGCGGCCCATCCTGGATTATAAGTCGTCTCACGCCAGACCTTAATCGAAAAATCAAATATATTCATTCTCAATAGTTCGGCATTGAAAAGGAATCCTTCGTCAACCCAGAAGAAGTGACGGCTAAGCCCGTATAAGCGTAGAAGCATGGCCAAGACCACAATCCCGACGAGCCAACGAACCGCTCCGTGACTGGTCAGGCCATTCCCGGAGTACTCGAGAATCGGACTTTGTTCGCAGCGCCGCATCTCTCTCGTTGCGCCCCAAAGTCGCTTGGCGAGCCCCTTTCGCACCGGAGCTGCGTCGTCATTCGTCGCCTCGAAAGGTCTCGCACCACCATTTAGGTCAGTTGTCATCCTTGCGCTTCCTTTGAGATTTCCGCCGGGTCGCTGCAGGCGATCGTTCAAGGAATCATCGATTTTAAACTGACTTTAATTTATTCTCCTGGTTTGTCATGTCACAACTCCCGAGGGACGGGACACAGCGAATCGCGATCGCCGGCGTGCCGGCGTCGATGGCGGCGGCTTTTGTCCCGCAGCCATCATGTCGATATTCCTTGGACGTTGCCTTATTCGTTTCGACCGAATTGCGCATTCCTGTAACGGTCGCGGCCTCGTCCAACTCGATATCGACGTCGAACCTCTCCTCGAACCGGCTCAAGGCGAGCACGTTCGACAGCGCGGCGGCCTTGGGGTCGTCGGATGTGGTCTCGCCGATTCCCGACCCCACGAGGAACCCCGTCTTGCGGACCTCAACGATATTCACGTCAATCGGCCCAATCGCCGAACCGTCGACCACTTGCTTCTCGCCCAGATTGTGCGCCGGCGCTTCTCTCGCGCATAGCGGTGACTGTCGCCAGCATTGCAGATCGGCCGGCTCTCGATCTCTACGGCCTTGCCTTCATCGCTCTGACGCGTTGAGCCCCCAGCCGAGGTTGGTGTCACTGCCAACGCGATCAACGAAATGGGTCGATTGGTTTGTTGGCGCATTGATTAAGTCTCTCCGGTCCAATTCGGCGCGGAAGGCGACGTCCATCTGATTGCCTAAGAATGCGGCGGTTCCCCACGACCCAATTCTACCGCGGGGAGATGTGTGGGTGACATGGGGATTTCCACAGCCAGAATTCAATTCTCGTCATGGCGATCCCAAAATCATTTAGATCGATAGATTTTCGCATTTTTCACGCATATCGATATTTTACGAACCCGCGCGCTCGATCTGCATTCGTAAATGGCGCGAGAGAACCAACTCACCCACCAAGCTCTCCGCCTGCGCGATGAGGCCCGGAAAGTGTTCCACGAGAGCGCCGTTGGCAGGATGCCCGAACCGAGGCTCCACTGCCGGGAGAACCACCACACTGGACGAGTCCCTTCGACTCGACGTGGTCCATTGCCGCAGTCGTCAAACCGCCCGCCAGAAAGGCCTACTCGGCCATCGGAAAGGGGAATTGGGATCGGTTTACTTTGTGGACAACAAAATCAACGGCTGCCGCTTCCGTTGTCCGCTTTACCAGTCGCCTCCCCAACGCCCTCGCCAGGTCCAAGGGAATGCCGGTGATCCGTAGAACTTGCTTGTCATCGGACTCAAGGGAATTGCCCAAGAGGGATAAGTGCCACCATGGCAGCCGCCGAAACAGAAGGTGGGGTACATGTTTGGGTCATACATCGACGCGATCAGCGACGCGTTGTACGAAATCTGCGGGTAGACGATCGGATACAGATGCCGGTCCTTGCCGTAGTAGCCGGCCAGCGGATCGAGCCCCACGGGGGCCTGCGCGTGCGCGCTCATCACCAGGCCCAGCGACAGAGTTCCCGACACCACAGCCGCAAGTATTCCACGCATCGTTATGTCCCTACAACGTCCGCGACATGCCACCCGATTCCACCCCGTGCATCTTGGCGCTTGATTTTACCACATAAATCGGCGCCCGCGGTCGCGATCGTCGTCGACGCGACGCTGTTTCCCAATTCCAAGTCCGTGGTACAGCGACGTTCCTGGCCGGCTCTGGGACGACGACCGGAATCCCGTTACGATCAGCACGGAGTCAACGAGGGCCGGGCCTAGAACCGCACGAATTCGCATCGTGGAACTTACCATCATGGCGCACCAAGTCTCAGCGAAACAAGCGTTCAATGATGGGAAACAGCTCATTGAAGCAGGTCGTTTCGACGAGGCGATTCAGCGGCTCGATGAAGCCTTGCGTCTCGGTCTCGACCTCACCGAAATCTATTTCGCCCGGGCGGAGGCGCACTACCGCCTTCAGAATCTGGAATCGGCCGTCGCCGATTTCGATCAGGTGATCCGCCGGGAGCCTGATCATCTCATCGCCCTGATCAACCGGGGGAAGGCGCACACGTTGCTCCGGCAGTTCGATGCGGCGCTGGCCGACCTGAATCGAGCGGGCGCGATCGACCCCGGCAACGCCGACGTCCCGTTCGCCCGGGCACTGACCTACCGAGTCATGGGGCAGTTTGACCAGGCCGCTGCCGATCTGAACCGGCACCTCGAACTCGACCCGCAATCGGCCGACGGATTCGAGAATCTGGGACTGGTCCTTCGACTCAACGGCGAAAACGAGGAGGCCATCACGGCCTGCAACGAGGCGATCCGCCTCGGGGTGCGCAATGCCCGGGTCTTCTACAATCGTGCACACGCCTATCACGAGTTGGACCGGCAACACGAGGCCATCGCCGACCTCGACGAGGCGCTTCGATTGGATCCCGGATACGCGAACGCGTATATGGTCCGCGCTTACGCGCATGAAGCATTGGACGACCTCGAGAGCGCAATCGCCGACTTCAGCAAGGCGATCCTCCTGCGCCCCAATGTCGACTACTATCGCAATAGTCGCGGCTCGGCCTACACGAGGATCGGCGATTACGAGCTGGCGATCGCCGACCATGATGAGGCCATCCGACTCAATCCCGGCAGGGTCAATAGCTACGTCTTCCGGGCCACCGATCATGAGAATCTGCGACGTTACGACCACGCTCTCGAGGATCTGGACCAAGCCATCGTGCTCGCCCCGGACGACGCCTCCCTGTATCGGCGACGCGCCGATATTTTCGAGGCACTGGGCTCCCAGGATCGGGCCCAGATCGATCGCGAGAGGGCCGACGCGATCGAGCCCGAAGTCGCGGACGATGAGGAATCCTGAGCCTCGGCCGGGACATAAATCTAACAGCCCTGGCACACATAAAGTCGGCGACTCTTAACGGATGCGAAGACAGCGCGCGCATGGCTGATCCGGTGAGAGTTTGGGCTTGAGTCGGAGCGCTCTGGACCGACGCCTGCCCGGTTTTTTGCATCATCCGTGACGGCGGTTTTCGCCCTTCGGCATGGGTGGCCGCGGCGGCGTGATGGGTGGTATGGGCGGTGGCATGATGGGCGGCATTGGAGGCATGGGCGGCATGGGGATGATGTCGGTTCCGCCCAAAGATCCAGACACCTCCATCAGTATCGGTCAATCAGCAGGCAATGCGAGCGAGCCCTGATCGGTGGCGAACAAACCGGAGGCCAGACCGGAGGCATCGCACGTATTGAACGGAGTTTGCGATGTCCCCGATCGGCGCCTGCGGAACCCATCGCCTATCGGGGCGGGCCCGGATTCACGACGATCGTCGATGCGAAGCTCACCTCATGAGCAATCGCAACCCCGTCCCCCTTCTTGAGCTGGCGCGATTCCATCGTCTTGCCATCGCTGGTCACAATGTGAGTTTTGGGGGTCAGCTCGATCGTCACGTCGGCCTTGGAGTCGAGCTCGGTGACAACGACGGACTTCAGGTCCGCAGCGACGCTTTTGACGTGGCCGGCCAGTTCCTGGGGTTTGACGGTCACGAAGATCGCCGTAGCAACCTCGCCGCTGAATCGGACACGGACCGCCTCGCCCGACGTGACGTCAGCGAGATCGATCAGTCGCCCATCCGCCGTCACGACGGCCGTGCTCCTCAGGAGGGGGACCTTGATGTCGCGGTTGGTCCCGCGCTCATCCACGGTGAGCGTTCTTCCGTCGAGGTCAACGCGTTCCACCACGCCAATCAGTTCCGCCTGATTCACGACAATCTCGTCGGCAATGCCGTTGTGAAGCTCGATCCCTACGCCGTCCCCCCTCTTGATTCCCTTGAGGGACAACGGCCGGCCACCGATCGAGACCATTTCCGTGGAGGGGGACACCGCGATGTCGAACTGACGGCCGGTCGTCCTCTCGCGCAACGTGAACCGCCCCTGCCCCACGTCGACCGACATCACGATCCCCGCCAGTTGATCCGCCCGTGCTTGACTACTTCCCAACCCCCACAATGCCACAGCGCATGCGCCGATCTTTGCGAACACACGATGTACGCTCATGGATTTGCCCTTTCGAATCCCAGCCTGCCCGAACCGCGGAAGAAGAAGTCCACCGTTTCCTGAAGCTTTCCACGGTCAAGCTGTCTCGACGCAACCCCCGCGCCGAAAATTAGGAATACGCCGACATCCAGAGACGGGTCGGATCACACCATCGATCATCCGGTCGCGCCGCTCCCCAGTTTCACACGATTCGCGCGGCCCGGTTGTTGCAGGGAATCCACTTAAGGGCACATCAACGTGTTAACCGAGCGCGTTGCATCGTTCGAGGACGAAAGTACGCCCCTTTCGCGTATCACGCCGATCACCAGGTGGGGTTATGATTGGTCATATCAAGTATCTCTGGGAAGGGCTCCTCACGTGGATCATCGTGGGCAGCCTTGCGGGCTATTTCATGGGGTTCTTTGGCGCGCGGGTGAACGAAGGGAAAAGTGTCCTCGTCGATATGATCGCGGGCATCATCGGCGCGTTGATCGGGGGCTTTGCGGCTCATTACTTCATCATCGGACGGACGGGGCTCCTGGTCTCCATCGCCGTCGCGGCCATCAGCGCCTGTGGTCTGACGTACGCTTTGCGCGCGATGCGTCGACCTCGAATGGGATGACGTGGGTGCGAGTCCAACCCACTTTGCTTCCTCGCGATTGCCGATGGCATACGGGCTGCCGCCCGGTTCGTGTGGTCCGCGAAATGGGGGAGCGGCGTCTGCGCCACCGGGCAATCCTCGATACCAGGGTGGCAACGAAATGGCCGTCACCCTGGCGCGACGGAGCGGGCGCATCGATCGAGCCAATACGCTCTCGAAGTCAGCCGCCCGATGCGGGGAATCTCCGGGCGTCTCTCGATCGCATTTTCGTCACAGGGTGACGACGGAAACGCGACGTAGAACACCGAATGGAAAGCGGGTCTAAAGCTTGTAATCTTTGGCAACCTCTTTCACGACGTTGCTGAATTGCTTGATCTGTGCCAGGATCTTCCTTTCGTCCCCGGGTGGATCGACCTTCTTCATGTTGCCCTCGGCGAACGGCTTCAAGTCCTTGGACAGGTTGGAAGGATCCTTCGGGCCAGGAATGTCGCCGATCCCTTTCTTGGCGAGCTTCGCAAAGTTGTCGACCTGATCCGCGATGTCGCTCGCGGCTTTGGGAAACTCCTTGTTGTAATTCTCGGCGTTGGGTTTGGCTTTGATCCGCTGGACGACCGCGTTGCCGCGCGACAGCGCAGCCTTCAGGCTCACTCGGTACTTGTCGGCCTGATTCTCCGCGGCTTCCTCCTTCTTGGACTTTGCCTGGACGTCCTTGGACTGGACCACGAACCATTCGAGGTTTGACGTGTCGAGCTCGTCGAGCTCGGTCTTGAGAACTTTGCAACCCCGTTTGTATTTCTCCTTGACCTTGGGATCCTCGTTCCCTTTCTTGGAATTCTCGATCGCCGTGTTGAGCTCCTTGATCATCTTGTCGGCCGTGTCATGGAACTGCCTGGTCGTCTGCTCGAATTTTCTCAGTTCCTTTTCGATGTCGTCGTAGTCCGGCTTGGTTTCCTTCATCATCTTCGTGATTTTGTCTTCAAGCTCATCGCACGTCTTGAGATTCTTGACGATTTCGCCGTCGTGCTTTTCGATCACCGGATCGACGATCTGTTTCTTCCCCATGTTCGCGGGGTCTTCCTTGGTGACCAGAGACACGAATGTCGCCTTGGCTTTCTCCCACTCAGCTACACGCTTTGATGCCATCGCATGATCTCCCTGAAGGCAATCGGCGTATGTGCCAAGACGTGATTGCCGTATTGCTCACAGGTCGCCGTAAGCCTTGTGAGGCTTTATTATTTCGCAATGAATCACGAAAGTCTACAGGCAAGATCAATCCATCCGGATTATTCGATCTCAAAGGTTGAAACCGAGCGGCTGCCTGGGTGCGCGACCCAAATGCGAACAACTCTCGGGGGACGTGCGATCGAGACATGGGCTCAATCGTCCTCGTCGTCAACGCCCGCGAGTCGGGCGCGGCGGATCAACTCCTTGGCCGAGAGATGGGCCTCGTCGTCTTCGCCGCGCAACCCTGGAGGCATTTGACCGGTGCCGCGCTTGGTTGACTTGGGGCGTGAACTCGTCCTGCGTCTCGCCGCCGGGCTGGCAGGCAATTCCTCGTCCGTTGAGGCGCCGCCGAGCCGTGGCAAGGTGTTGAGCAACTCACGGCCTGCGCCTTCGACCCAGACATAACGGTCGAGATCTTCTTGGTTCGGAACCACACTCCCGGCGCATCGTAGGCAGCGGCCGTAACGCCACCGATTCCGCAGACGCGCACAGCGATCGCGATGATGCTGTCGATCGAGAATACGAGGTCGGCGAACATGTGGGCTCCCAGCAAATAGCGAACGAGCAGATAGCCAGCCGCGCTTCGCCGTTCATTCTCAGCCTCTGAGTGTTGGTGGGAGTGATCGTGTGGGCTCAACGTCGGAGCTGCAAAGTCCGGCACGCCGGCTTCGTAAGTGGACTGACCGGCGAACTCGTAGCTCGAACGTCGACACCGAACCCAATGTACCGAGCGATCGACGGCCGTCGTTGAAGTTTGAAAGAACGTTTCGAGTAGACTGCATTAGGCCAGACGTGAACGATCGTTGAGAGATGAGGCTCCATCGTCTTGAAAAGAGATGCGGACGACGGATTTGGTGCTTTCCCTCACCGCAATGCTCGAGGAACCGCAGATTTCGCCATTCCCCAACCTCTCTTTTCCGTACGGCAGGGCGACCCGCCGAGGATCGAATGGTTCCACCTTGCAGGGATTGAGGATAAGACTATTATCATCGGCAATGCCGCGTTGCGGATTGCGACGTCCGCAATGAGTGCGCGCCAAGGAGGGTGCCCCGTGCCGGAAGTGATCGAGTCGAAGGATCGTGGCGACACGTCCGAGATGCCCAGCGAGCCGTCTGCCCGTCCCTGGCTCTGGTGGCTCTTCAGCGTGATGGTGTTCAGTCTCGTCGTGCTCGCGGCGCAGCAGCTCGCGGCCCGGATCCGTTTTCCCTGGGATATGTTCATCTGGGCCGAGAGCCCGTTCTTGACGAACATGCTCAAGCTCGATCACGGAAAGCCGATTTACGGCGACCCGGCCGACGCCAACTCCTTCGTCTACAGCCCGGGCCTCGAGTATCTCACCTACGTGATCCTCAAGCCGTTCGGGCGCCACCTCGACATCCGTTACTGCCGGGGCGTGGTGGTCGGTCTTGCCGTGCTCGCATCGGTTATCTTCGCGTGGTGCTCGAGGGCGATCGCGGAGGCGCTCACGCCCGAGAGCGGCAATCGCGGGTTCATACCTGTCGCGAGCGGTCTTTTCTTTCTGGTCATTTATTATAATTTTACCTCGGATATCCCTCATCCAGACAATCTGCATATCCTCCATTCGGCCGTGACATTGCTGCTCACCCTGGTCGCGGTGCGTCGGGAATCGATTCGGTGGGCGGTCGGTGCGATCCTGTTTGCGGGGGTCGGTGTTTTCGCCAAACAAGTGGCGTGTCTGACACCGATCGGGGTCGCGCTGGCCCTGGGGTTGACTTTGCGAAAAGGACTGAAACCGGCGCTCGCCCTCGTCGGGCTCAGCGGCATGTCGGCACTGGGGTTCCTTACCCTATTGTGGATGCCGAAGTGGAGCAAGTTCTACACGTACGACGTGCTTGCGTCGCACGGGGTCGCGCTCGAGCGGATCCCCGAGATCGCGTCGTTTTTTTTGGGGCCGAGAATCCGGCTCTTACCGCTGCTCCTGCTTCTCCCCGCGCTGGGAGCCACGCTTTTCGCGCGTCGAGGAGAGGCCAGGCGAATGATCGTCGCGTATGCCGTGCTGGCAGTATTTGCAGTCGCTCCGATGTTTCTGGCCTTTCTCAAGCCGATGGGTGCCTGGAACAATTTCGGGATCATCGGCGCCTGGGTCGTGGTACCGGTCGTGCCGTGGCTGTTCTCCACACTGTATGAGCTCCGAGGGCTGGACCCGTGTCGCGAAGGGCGATTTGCGTCTTGGACGATTGTGGTGATGGCATTTGCGATGGTGTTGGCCTTGATGCCAATCAAGGTTAAGCCGTCATGGCAGCACTATCGCTTCTGCTGGACGGTCGAGAAACACATTGGCATGGACCTGAGGGCTGGGAAACGCGTGCTCGTTCCGCACGGGATGATGTTCCTCCTGCGCAACCACGAAACGAGCATTCCACTCGATCGCGCAAACTCGTGCCTGGAGCTCGAGGTGGCGGGGAAGATCAACCGGACCGGCACGAAATCACGGATCGAATCGGGGTATTACGACAAGATCTACCTGAACTGCCAACCTAAGCCTTCGTGGTACGGCGACGAGACCCAGGCCGCGATGGACCGCGACTATCGTTTTGTCGAGACGATTTGGGCTCCCAAAGAGCTGGTCTGGGAACAGGGCTTTCAGTACAACCTGATGCGCGATACGTATGTGTTCGAATCGCCCGCTTCCCAGGCGCGTGACCGCGCTGCCGCCGCGCCGCTCGCAACGGCGCCCTCGGCAAAGGACGCGGTCGCCCGTTGACTTGAGTGAGGTGCGTGAGCGGATCTTCGCGAACCCATCCCGGTTCCGACAGCGCTCAACGCGGTACGCCAGGTGCCACGACGAACACGTCGATGGCGATCGCGATGAGCGCGGCGGCAATCCAGCGCGGGCTTCGAAGCAAATTCACCGGGGGTTCGGGCGGCCCCGCTCGCGGCGAATCCACGAACTTCGGCAGCCAGGCGAGGAAGGCAGTACCGCCGAATGTGCTCGCCATTGCGGAGAGCGCCACGAGGTGCATTCCTTGCGGATTGAACAGGCCTGCCACTGTGTTGATGGTACCACCGGCAAGGTAGGAAACAAGCGTCAGCGCCAGCGCCCTGCGCCATCGGAGGGGCTCAGAGCGGCCGAGGAACGGATCCAAACTCCGCACAGCGTGCGCGAGCGTCGCGAACGAAATGACGGCTCCGAGCAGCGTGACGCCCACTCGCCATGCCGTCCGATGGGGCAATCCTCGCGTAAGGGCGTCCCAGTCGCCGAAGCCCGAGAACGCCAGCGCCATCGGGTATCCGCCAGCGGTGAACAGGTTCACGTGTCCGAAGAGCCAGCGGAAGTAGCGGATGGTGGCCGATGCCGGCTGCGCGCCGCGGAGAAGGCACAGGGCGGCCACGCCCGCGAGCAAGTTCGCGACCGACCCCGCCGCCGCGATCATACGATGATCCCAGGAGGTGAGGCCTTCACCTTCGTACCGAAGATCGACCGTCGTCAACTGCACGATCCTTGCGCCCACGAGGATCGCGGCACCGCCGTGCCCGACCGCCTCGTGTAGGAACACGGTCGTCACATATGCGACGATCGCGATGGCGGCGATGGTCGGGAGATCGATCGCCCGCGCCGACGGTTCGTGCGCGGCAGAGACCACGGGTTCACCCGGAGTACTGTCCCTTGGTTCGCACATGACACGGGCCCCTCCACGCGATCGACCTCGGAGCCTCTCATCAACGCCACAGTGCAATATAACGCAATGGAAGGCGAAGCATGAGTCGCGACCGACGCCAATTGACCAAACCGGTGCCCGCGGAACTTCTTCCGCTTTGAAGCGACGCGCACAGGCCGAATTTCGTACACTTCTCAGAGAGGAGGTGTTTCCATGGGGCGCAACTGGATTCTGGCGGTGGGCCTGTTATCGTGCCTGATCCCGGCCGGCACGTGGGCGCAGGGGGATCGGAAGCCCGTCATGATCGAGGTCTATCTGCCGGAGGACGCCCAGCTATTCATCGAAGGTCGGGACACGAAGACCAAAGGCGAGATGCGCCGGTTTGTCTCGCCCCCGCTGGCGCCCGGAAAGTACGTCTACTCCATCAAGGCGATCCTTTCCGGTCCCAATGGGCCGCGGACGGTCCGTCGTGATGTCGACGTCCGGCCGGGCGACTTTGAATCGATCGACCTGCGCGAGCCGGGTAAACGGCCCGTCACCGACGTCGAATATGAGCCGACGCCACAGAAGGTGGTGGACGCGTTGCTGCGACTGGCCAAGGTAACGGACAAGGACGTGCTCTGGGACCTCGGCTGCGGCGATGGACGCATCCCGGTAACGGCGGCCAAGGAATTCGGCTGCAAGGCGCGCGGCTTCGACATCGATCCGGAACGCGTGAAGGAATCCCGCGCCAATGTGCGCAAGCAAGGCGTCGAGCGGTTGGTCACCATCGAACAGAGCGACGTTTTCACGCTCGACCTGAGCCAGGAGCCGACCGTCGTCACCGTCTACCTGCTGCCTCGGCTCAACGCCCGATTGTTGCCGCAGCTCCGAAAGCTGCCGCCGGGCGCGCGTGTAGTCTCGGTCGCGCACCGGATGGCTGACATCAAGCCGGACAAGCACATTGTGGTGGATACGGAGACGGGCGAGTTCGACGTCTACTTATGGAAGGCGGAGTCACTCCGCGGCCGTACGCCGACCGCTTCACAATAGTTTCGCCCACTCTCCGCGCAGAATGACCCTGCCGAGCGGACTCTTAGACTTCGCCCGACGCCCTGTTACCCGTGGACGAATCATAAACAGGCGAGAGGATGAGACTCTCGGCGTCGTACGCGATGCACGCGCCGCCGTAGCGGCTGAGAATCGGGCGGAGTGCTTCGACGAGCGCAGTGTATCGCTCCGGCGCACACGTGGTCTTGATCAAACGGCTCCCGCGCGCACCTGTGAGGGGGTCCACCGAGTCGAGCTGCCGGTTCCCCGTACCTCGAACGTCCTCCAACACCATGTAGCCGGCGACACCGTGCTTCTCCAGCACCTGCTCCACAAGCGGAAACTCCTGGATGCCCGTGAGAATCTCGATGCGTTTGACGGACTTCATGAC
Organism: Singulisphaera sp.; assembly: GCA_027451445.1. Taxonomy (GTDB): domain Bacteria; phylum Planctomycetota; class Planctomycetia; order Isosphaerales; family Isosphaeraceae; genus DAIDJG01. The sequence continues at coordinate 291 of DAIDJG010000478.1, read as the reverse complement.
GGTACACCCTCCGTTCATCCATGACGACTCGCGGACGAAAACGCCACCGTGAGGGCGATCACCCATCGTCCGCATCAGATGAATGCGGCTCCGTTCCCTTCATTATACGGAGCCGGACACCACGCCCGTGACGGCGCGCGTAGAAAAAAATGCCTGGCGCCCAACAGATTGTGCGCGAATGTGGGAGACCTGGGGTGGCCGGGGCAGAGGAGGCCGGAAGGCCGACGTGCCCCGGAAGCGTCTCGCGGCCCACCGGGGCACGTGGAGCTGCGCTCCCCTTTGCCCCGGCCA
>DAIDJG010000477.1 GCA_027451445.1 Singulisphaera sp. | reverse complement strand
GAATGTGGGAAACCTGGGGTGGCCGGGGCAGAGGAGGCCGGAAGGCCGACGTGCCCCGGAAGCGTCTCGCGGCCCACCGGGGCACGTGGAGCTGCGCTCCCCTTTGCTCCGGCCACCCATCCCGCTGGTCGGGGTGCACGAACTGTTGGGCGCCAGGAAAAAACCCGTGGTTGCCGGTCGGCGGGTCCTCGAGGATCGCTGAATGATGGCCGCAAACCGTGCGCTTTCGGACCAGGATCAAGAAACTGTTGAACGCTTGGTTGCCGAATTTGCGCAGCAGTGGCGGGTCGACCTTCTGCCGCAGACGGTGGCCGCGCTTCCGACGGTGAGCCCGTGGCGAACCTGTGCATTGACGGAACTCATCAAGGTCGACCTGCAAGGCCAATGGGCCCTGGGACGCTGGAAGCTGGTCGAGTCTTACATGGAGGAGTTTCCCGAGCTCGGGCAGCGCGATGAGGTTCCGGTCTCGCTCCTGGAGGCCGAGTTTGTCGCACGCAAGGAAGTCGGCGGCGGCGTCGACCTTAGCGAATACGTCAACCGCTTTCCCGTGCAGTTCAAGGACCTATGCCAGCTCGTCGGCGATCATGAGACATGTGAATGCATTGAACGGGATCTGTCGGCCGGGTCGACCCTCATGCTACTCTCCTCGCCCGCTTCGGGAGAATCGCTGCCGGAGGAGTCGGAACAGGTTGGACGATACCGGTTAATCAAGCGGCTTGGCAAAGGCGGCATGGGCTCCGTTTACCTGGCCGAAGACGTCCAACTCGGCCGTCGCGTGGCGCTGAAGGTTTCCGACATCCGTGGAAGCGCCCGCGCCCTCAAGCGCTTTCAACGTGAGGCGCGGTCACTGGCCTTGCTCGATCATCCCAATATTTGCTCGGTCTATGATTACGGCATCAGCAACGGCGTGCCGTACCTTGTCATGGCCTACATACCGGGCCAATCATTGGAAAAGCTGGTTCAGCCTGAAGGGATGCCGCCGCGCGAGGCCGTAGCGATTCTGAAAAAACTGGCGACTGCGGCCCAGGTGGCACATAACCAGGGGATCCTGCACCGCGATCTCAAGCCGTCGAACATCATGATGAAGGAGACCGATGACGGCCTCGAGCCCGTGATCGTTGACTTCGGTTTGGCCCGGCGGGAGGACCCGGCGGAGGAGACCCTCAGCCTCACGGGGCAAACCCTCGGCACCGTCGCCTACATGCCCCTCGAGCAGCTCAATAACGACCGCGAGGCCATGGGGCCGGCCTGCGATATCTATCCGTTGGGGGTCATCCTTTACGAGCTCCTGACCGGCCGCCGGCCGTTCGTCGGGAAGTACGCTGCACTCGTGGCCCAGAAGGAGCGACACGAGTTCCCCCGTCTCCGGTCTTTGAGACCCGACGTCCCTCCCGAGTTGGAAGCCATCTGCCTGAAGGCGATGGCCAAGCACGCCTCCGATCGCTACGCCTCGATGAGCGCCCTGGCCGCGGCCCTGAGCGATTACCTCGACCCGAAGCCTCGAGCCGTCGCCGTCAAGAAAAAGGTCGAATCGTCTGCCCCGTCCAAAGCGCCGGCGGCGACCGCTCCCGTCGCGGCCGAGAAGGCCGCGATTCCACCACAGGCCGCTCCCGCCCCGCGCGAGGCGACGAGCCCGTTCACCGGAATGGTGTTCGTGCTCATCCATCCGGGCACCTTTTCGATCGGGTCCACCGGGAAGGAAGGCTACGAGGACGAGCAGGCAGGAACGAACCGTTTGCGGCGGATCACCCGGCCGTTCTGGCTGGGCAAGTACACCGTCACTCAAGAGGAATACCAAAAGGTCGTCGGCAATAACCCAAGTCGCTGTCAGGGCGAGCCTCGGAACCCCGTGGAGCAGGCGTCGTGGCTCGACGCCGTCGGGTTCTGCAACGCTCTTAGCATCAACGATGGGCTGCCGCCGTTCTACGCGATCGATGGACGCGAGGTTTCGGTCCCGGACTGGTCGGGCGCAGGGTACCGCTTGCCGACCGAGGCGGAATGGGAGTATGCCTGCCGCGCGGGGAGCACCAAGCCCTTCAGCTTCGGTGAGAGCGAAGCGAAGTCGTCGGAATTCGCCTGGTTCAAAGGGAACTCGGAAGGTCGGCCGCGGCCCGTCGGGCAGAAACAGCCCAACGCGTGGGGCCTGTTCGACATGCACGGCAACGTCTGGGAGTGGTGCTGGGACGGCTACGACAGCCGTTACTATCGCGAGTCGCCCGTCGACGACCCGACCGGCCCGCCGCAGGCAACCGACCGCGTGCTCCGAGGCGGCGGCTGGAACGTCAACCCCCGCATGCTGCGCTCGGCGATCCGGTTCCGGTTCGCGCCCGACGGCAAGGGCGACTTCCTCGGGTTCCGAGTGGCGCGGAATGGCACAGACCTGGGCTGACGGACGCTCAGAACATTCGGCAGTAACAGTAGATAAACTGTTGCGTGGTCCCGAACGGCGTGTGATGGTCCTCAGACGTGTGCTCGACCAGCTCAAATCCTGCTCCAAACTCGTCGTGCAGGTGGCCGGCGTCATAGCGCACGACTGGCAGCCCACTGCATTGCTGCGGACCGTTCGGGCCGAACGACGCCACGATGACATGGCCCCCGGAGCGGACGGATTTACGAACGGCCTGGACGTAGCGCTCGCGGTCATTTTCGTCGGTCAAAAAATGGAACACTGCCCGATCGTGCCAGAGGTCAAACCGGCGCGGAGGAAGTGCGGTGGACGTAATGTCGGCTTCGATCCAATTCACCTCGTGTGCGCGCGTTCCGAGCCGTTGCTTCGCGACGCTCAGCGCGGAAGCCGAGATGTCCAGGACCGTGAGATCGTGGTAGCCCCGGGCGAGCAGGTCGTCGACGAGCCTTGACGCACCTCCGCCGACGTCGATGATCGCCCCCGCTTTAGCGACACCCGTGTGGCCGATCAGGTCAAGCGAGACGAGGGAATGTTCCTGGAACCAACTGACGTTGGTCTCCAGCTTGGTGGAATAGATTCCCTCCCAGTGGGATTTGGCCTGCATCGCGATTCCTCCGAAACGCGCGACGACTCGGACCGCAACTTCCAGGTGCAAGGCCCGGCCGTTATGATGCCACTTGGGGTGCCTTTGGGTCCACCCTGTCGCGAATGTGCAGGACTCGGCACCGCTCAGGGTGCGAGTATATCCTGCTCGCGTTAGAATGGAGGCGCGGCGAGAGGCTTCATGGATGTCGAGACCTGATTCATGACCGACTACATGCTCGAAGGTCCGAAGCCCGCGCGGATGTATGAGGTGATCCTGCCGAAGAAGCTTGGCTATTTCGGTAAGGTCCAGGAGGTGCTGGAGGACCTGTTCAACGAGGACGCCATCCGTGCTGTGCCGTTTGTGCGGCAGTCGATTGCGCGCGAGAAAAGGAACCGGGGGTTTGATGAGGAGGAGTGGGTTCGCACCCTCTGTCGTGCCTCGCGGGGATATTCGATCTACGAAATGGACGGGCGGTACCTCTCGCCCAACGGACCGGTCGACGAGCGGGTGCTGGTGATCCGCTTCATCTTCCACAACCCGGGGGGCGAGGGCGACGGCCGGACCGACTTCCTCAACGCGTCCCTCGAGGTGGTCAACCACCTCGTCGCCCACCGTTTCGCCGCCGAGCTCGGTGTGGAAGAAGAGATCTGGTTTTTGGAATACTCCCAGCCTCAACTGGCGATCTGGCGCAAGAGCGATCGATCGGAGGCGGCCGATAATGAACGCGAGGAGGATCCGAAGTGAGCGATGAACGCCGTGCTGACCCGCTGATTGATCGCTACGTCGCGGGCGGGCCGTTGCTCGCTTACGCCGTCTCGTCGCTCTCGCACGAGCACGCGCTCGCGAAACCGGGACCTGGCGACTGGAGCATCGCCGAACTCGTCACCCATTTGGTCGATTCCGACCTCGTGCTGGCTGATCGGATGAAGCGGGTCATCGCCGAAAACGAACCAACTCTGCTGGCGTTCGATGAGAATGCCTGGATTGAGCGGCTCGATGCGCAAGCGATGCCGATCGAGGAAGCGGTCAACCTGTTCACCGCCAATCGCCACTGGATGGCGCGGATCCTCCGCCGTTGCAGCCAGGCCGATTTCGCGCGCGCCGGTATTCACTCCGAGCGCGGGCGCCTAACGCTGGCCGAACTGCTTTCGGTCGCGGTCAATCACCTCGATCACCACCTGTACTTCCTTTACGCCAAGCGCGCAAACCTCGGCACAGCCGTGCCGCCGCGCTACACCGCACAGTGATTGACGCTCGGTGCGCTCGGTGAAACAAAAACACTAACCCGACGCGCAAGCGATGGATTAAACATATATTGTATTCCTCGCTCGCGCTTCGGGTTAGTATTCGTTTCTTCTGTGAACTGCGGAACCCTACAACGTTCGAGGAGTGTCCGATCGTGCAGCGCCTGTTCGCCGGAACGCCCTGGGACCGGCCCCCTACCTGCGAACGCTGTGGGAACGCTGAGTCGGAGTGCACCTGTCCTCCGGTCGTTCCGGAGCCGAAGCGACTGGCCCCTGAAAGCCAGACCGCACGGATCCGGCGCGAGAAGCGGGCCAAGGGTAAACTTGTAACCGTGGTCGCGAACCTCGACCCAGACGGGAACGACTTGACCGCTCTCGCCGCGCAGCTCAAGGCGCGGTGCGGCGCGGGGGGAACGGTCAAGGACGGGCTGATCGAGATCCAGGGCGACCACCTCGACACGGTGGACGCGACGTTGCGGTCGATTGGCTACAAGACGAAACGAGGCTGAGCTTTCGCCTCTCCTCTGGTTGGGCTAAAGTATTCCCCCATGTCCGCAACCGAGCCTTTACCAACCTCACTCCGCAAGGGGCTGTTCCTCGTTCTGGACGGCCCCGACGGCGGCGGCAAGACGACCCAGGCGGTCCTCCTGGCCGCCTGGCTGCGCACGCGAGGATTCGAGGTCGTGACCTGCCGGGACCCCGGCGGCACGCCGCTCGGCGAGCGGATTCGCCCCCTTTTGCTGGACCGCGACGGTGCGCCGGTTGGCCTGCGCGCGGAGATGCTCCTGTACATGGCCAGTCGTGCACAACTTGTCGAGGAAGTGATCCGCCCTGCGCTCGAAGCCGGCAAGATCATCGTGTCGGACCGCTTTGTGCTCGCAAACGTCGTCTACCAAGCGAACGCGGGCGGGCTGGCGATCGAGGATGTGTGGAGCGTGGGTCGTGCGGCGACCGGCGGATTGCTGCCCGACTTGACGCTGATCCTCGACGTCCCTCCCGAGGTGGCCAGGGAGCGCGTGAACCGGTCGCGCGACCGGATCGAAGATCGACCGGACGAGTACCGCGCGAAGGTACGGGCCGGATTCCTGCGAGCGGCCCGCGACTGGCCGAGCGGAGAATGCCCCTATTATCCCGCACCCATTGCGGTGATCGACGCCTCGGCGGACCCCGCGACGATTACGGCCCGAATTCAAAGCGAGGTGGAGCGTGTCCTGGCACTCCGTTCGGGGGCATGATGCTGTCGTGGCGTCGTTGAAGCGCAGCCTCGCGCAGGGGCGGTTCCCCCATGCGCTGTTCTTCGCGGGCCTCGAGGGGATTGGCAAACGGACGCTCGCGCTCAAGCTGGCGCAGGGGCTGCTCTGCGAGCGGTCGAGCGAGGCCGATCTCGACCCGTGCGAGACCTGCCCGAGCTGTCTTCAAGTGAAGGCCGGGAACCACCCCGACCTGCTCCAGGTCGAGCGCCCGGCCGAAAAGCACGAGCTTCCCATCGACGTGATCCGGACGCTTTGCCGCGACCTTGGGCTCAAGCCGATGATGGGCGCGCGCAAGATCGCGATCGTCAATGACGCGGATGACTTGAACGAAGAGGCGGCCAACGCCTTCCTCAAGACCCTGGAGGAGCCGCCCCCGGGGTCGGTCCTGATTTTGGTGGGCAAGTCGGCTGAGTCACAGCTCGATACGATCATCTCGCGCTGTCGGGTCGTACGGTTTCAGCCGCTGTCCGAAACGGAGCTGGCGGCTGTCTTGCAGGAGCACGGTGTGGCGAAAGACCCGGCCGAAGCCGCCCACCTGGCCAAGCTGGGCGAGGGAAGCGTCAGCCGCGCCAGGGGTCTGGCGAGTCCGGACATCGAACGCTTTCGCCGCGAATTGTTCGACACCCTGGCTGCCTCCGAGGGTTTCGACCCGTCCGCGCTGGCGAAGCGAGTCGGCGAGTTCGTCAAGGAAGGGGGCAAGGAGAACGTGAACCAGCGCCAGCGTGCGAGCCTGCTCATGGGTGAGCTCGCTCGCTTCTTCCGCGGCCTCCTCTGGCAGACGGCCGGCCTGATTCCTCCGTCCCCCGACCCCGCTGACCGCCAGGCCATCGCCGAGCTCGCCACGCGACTGGAGCCGGAGGACGTCTTCGTGCTCGTGGACCGGTGCCTCGAAGCCGATTACCAGATCCACCGGATGGCCTACATGCCGTTGATCCTCGAATCGCTGCTGCACGACCTGGGGAAGATGATCAACCAGGCCCATGTGTAGCTTCGGGACGTCGGATTGGTATTGCGTACCTTTTGATGTGAAAAATGATGGGCATTGCCCACCCTGGTGGCGACTGGACCGCGAGGCGCTTGCCGAGTAGGATGACGACCCATTGGGTTCCCGCCCCACGTTTCACACCCGCCGCGAAAGGTTTTCCTCATGACTGGCGTTCTGCGCACGTCTCGACGTGTCTGGTTTGGGGTTGCTCTTGCCACTGGCGTTCTCCTGTCGACACCATCGGCGCTCCTGGCCCAGGGAGAGAGCGCCACGGATCCGAAGCCGCGTGAAGGCAACTGGGTCAAGAAGCACGAGTCGTTTCTCGAACGGGCCAAGAAGGGCGACGTTGACCTGCTGTTCCTCGGTGATTCGATCACCGAAGGATGGGGTGGCGCCTCGGAGGTTTGGAATCGCTACTACGGCCCGCGCAATGCGGCGAACTTCGGCATTGGCGGCGACCGGACCCAGCATGTCCTCTGGCGCCTTGATAATGGCGAGGTCGACGGCATCAAGCCCAAGGTCGTTGTCCTCATGATCGGTACGAATAACTCGGGCACGAACTCCGCGGACGAGATTGCTGAAGGGGTTGAGGCCATTGTCAAGAAGCTCCACGACAAGCTTCCGGACACGAAGGTCCTTCTCCTCGCTGTTTTCCCGCGTGGAGACAAGTCCGACCCGCGCAGGGAGAAGCTTACCGCGGTCAATCAGCGGATCGCCAAGCTCGACGATGAAAAGACGGTCAAGTACCTCGACATCGGCCCCAAGTTTCTGAGCGAGGACGGTACGCTCTCGAAGGAGATCATGCCCGACCTCTTGCACCTGAGCCGTAAGGGTTATCGGATCTGGGCCGATGCCATGGAGCCGACCTTGTGGTCGATGCTTGACGAGAAGTCGAAATAACTTCCTTCCGGTTGGTCTGGGCAATGACCGTCGCCCTGGAGCGAGCCGGCAATTTCAGGCTTCGCCCAGGGTCCACGGTTGGCCGAAGTGCTCCTCGTAACAGACCTCGGCGAGCCCGAACCGGCCGGGGAACGGTTTCTCGCCAGTCGCAAACCCGAGTGCGATCAGGCAGCAGACCGTATGGTCGTTGGGAATGCCGAAGGCTTCCTTGACCTTATCGGGTTGGAACCCTTCCATGGGTGCCGAGGCGAGACCGAGCGACTCGGCGGCGATCATCAGGGTCGCCGCCGCGAGCATCGTGGAGCGCGTCGTCCACAGGGCCAGGTCCGACACGCGTTCCATCGTTCGGCTGGCTCGCGCACGCATCTCGGCCCCGGCTTCGGGGGTGATCACGCCGAGGGTGCTCATCTGGTTGACAATGGCTTCCAGGTGAGTTCGGTGGGGGTGGTGATAACCTAGAACGATCACGACCACCGGCGCTTCCGCGATCTTCGGCTGCTGGAACGCACTCGCCTGGAGCTTCCGCCGATTGCGCGCGTCGCGGACGACGAGGAACCGCCAGGGCTGAAGGTTGAAACCCGATGGGGCGAGCGTGGCCAGGTGGAGGACCCGCTTGAGCCATTCGTCGGGGACAGGCCGCGAAGCGTCGAAGTGCGGCGTCGCCCTGCGCCGGGCGATTGCCTCGGGAGCGGAGAGAGGAAGCTGGCCGTCGATTTGTCGGTCGGGGATGCCGGGCATGATACTGTGCTCCAGAATGTGCGAGCTCGTCGTGCCGAAGTCGACCCTACCGCACGACTGCGCCGGGAGCAACTCGGCCGGTTGAAGGACTGGCATCCGGTCCGGCCATCACTTAAGATTTCGCCTTGCCAGGGGACGCCACCAACCAAGACGCTGGTCCCCGTTTGCACACCCCTTGTTGTAGAAGGAACGTACTGCCATGAATCGACTGCTTCGGAATCTTGGCTTGGTCGTGGTCGGCCTGTCTCTGACGGCGACCGCGCGCGCCGACGACGGCGACTACGTGTCGCTCTTCGATGGCAAGACGATGAGCGGTTGGGAGATGCTCAAACTGAACCCCAATTCAAACAGCAAGTGGGAAGTCGTCGACGGCGCCCTGACCGGAACGGGTGAACCCTCGATGCTTTTCAGCCCCAAGGGGGAGTATCAGAACTTCCGCTTCCGCGCCGAGATCAAGATCAACGACGGCGGCAACTCGGGCATGTACTTCCGGGCCGACAAGAAGAACTCCTTCACCGTCGGCTACGAGTGCCAGATCAACAGTACGCACAGGGACCCGATCAAGACCGGTTCGATCTATACGATTGTGCATGTCTACAAGCAGCTCGTCCCGCCCGACACCTGGTTCACGCAAGAGGTTGAGTGCGTGACCAAGAACTACCGTGGCAAGGTCGTGCCGCACATCAAGGTCTGGGTCAATGGCGAGCTGCTCTACGAGCTGATCGACCACTCGAACACGGCCGCCTCCGGATACTTCGCTTTCCAGCAGCATGATCCGGGCAGCAAGGTGCAGATTCGCAAGGTTGAGGTGATGGAGTTGCCGGCGACGAAGTGACGACAATGTCGTCTCGCGAACAGATACGCAGCGCGTTCGCAGCGGTCCGCGGATGATTCGGACGTGGCGCTGTCCGCAAACGCCACGGTGCATTGCCGCCATCCCTCACCCGGCCCTCGTTGAGGGCCGACCTCTCCCACAAGGGGAGAGGTGACGGAACGCCCTCTCCCCGTGTGGGAGAGGGTCGCCGCGCAGCGGCGGGGTGAGGGGTACGGGATTCGCTTGGGCGACTCTTGACCCGCACGTTGTTCGACCGCGCCGACTTCCATGACCGGCGACGTCGTATTCCGCTCCCCTCATTAACACGCTCGCAACCGGCGCCAGGACGCCAATCTCCGAGAGGTGACGATGACCAATATGTGGGTTCGAAAATCCATCGAAGCGCTCAAGGCCGAAGCCGAGTTCAGCGATGAACACGGTGGACTCAAGCGCTCTCTCTCCGCGACGAACCTGGTGCTCCTGGGCATCGGGGCCATCATCGGCGCGGGGCTCTTCGTACTTACGGGAACTGCGGCTGCGGAAAACGCTGGCCCGGCGGTTGCCCTGTCCTTTGTGCTGGGCGGGGTTGTGTGCGCGTTCGCCGGCCTTTGCTACGCCGAGATGGCCTCGACCGTACCGATTGCTGGTTCGGCTTATACGTATGCGTATGCCACAATGGGTGAGTTCATCGCCTGGCTAATCGGTTGGGACCTGATCCTCGAATACGCAGTCGGCGCCACGACGGTGGCGATCGGCTGGTCGGGCTACGTCACGAGCATCCTGCACGACTTCGGGATCCATATCCCCGCACGGTTCGCCCAGTCGCCCGGAACGCTCATGGTTGAGGTGCCTGACGCGATCGCCCACGAACTTCACCTGCGACACGGTTGGCAGCCGCTCGATACCGTCCGGACGATCCTGACTGAACATCATGTCGACTTTTCGGCCTTCCCCCAGGTCACGGCGCTCATCAATCTGCCCGCGATGCTGATCATCGCCCTGGTCACGGCGCTTCTGGTGATCGGAGTTCAGGAGTCGGCCCGTGTTAATAACGTCATCGTCTTCATCAAGGTGGCGATCGTTTTGATGTTCATCCTCGCCGGGATCGGCTACGTCTCGACGACCAACTGGGGCGGCCACTTCATTCCACCCAACACGGGCAAGTTCGGCGAGTACGGCTGGAGCGGCGTATTCCGAGGAGCGGGCAAGGTATTCTTCGCGTTCATCGGTTTCGATGCCGTTTCGACCACAGCGCAAGAGGCCAAGAACCCGAAACGCGACTTGCCGATAGGCATTATCGGGTCGCTCATCATCTGCACGATCCTCTATGTCCTCGCGGCGATTGTCATGACGGGCGTCGTGAACTACAAGCAGCTCAACGTTCCAGACCCGGTCGCCGTCGCAATTGATGCGATGGGCCTGAGCTGGCTCGCCGGTATCGTCAAGATCGGTGCGATTGCCGGACTCAGCTCGGTGATCCTCGTGATGTTGCTGAGCCAGCCGCGCATCTTCTTTTCGATGGCCAACGACGGTCTGTTGCCCCCGGCCGTCTCCAAGATCCACCCGCGATTCCGGACGCCTTATATCACCACGATCGTCACCGGCGTGATCGTCATGATTGCCGCGGGGGTGATTCCGATCAGCATCGCGGGCGAGTTGACCTCGATCGGTACCCTGTTCGCCTTCGCCGTCGTCTCGGCCGGCGTATTGACCCTACGGATCACACAGCCCAATGTCGATCGCCCGTTCAAGGCCCCGCTGGTCTGGTTCACCGCGCCCATGGGGGTGATTTCGTCTGTCGTGCTCATGGCCACCCTGCCGCCGGACACCTGGATCCGGCTTGTCGTCTGGATGGCCATCGGCCTGGTGATCTACTTCGTCTACGGCGCTCACCACAGCCGGCTTGGCGGCGATAAATCCGCACCAAAGGCGGGTGGGGTGGACGATCGAGGAACCGTTTGACCGGGTCCGCGATTCTCGGACGTGCCGCAGTTTTCTTCACCCCGGATACGTTGGCTTACAACGTTCCCGCAGCTCGCTTCAGCCGATAAGCGCCGAGAACCGCGTCGTAGACGGCCTCGTAGTAGTTCGTAAACGTCCGGACGCGCAGGGCTTCGGCGTCCAGGACTTGCGTGTACGTCGAGAGGCTTTCACGGTACCGGTCCGTCAGGACCTTGACGTTTTCCTCGGCCTGGGTGATGGCCTGGCGCGTGACGGGAATACGTCGGCGGGCCTCGGCAAGGTCGAGCCAGTAGGTGCGGACTTCCAGGGTGATGTCGGCGGCGGCATCAGCGCGTCGGCGGAGCGCCGCGAGTTCCTGGCCTCGGAGCGCTTCGACCTTGCGACGCGTCGCGCCGGCGTCAGTGAGCGTCCAGTTGACGGCGACGAGAGAGGTCAGGAAATTCTGATGCGAGAGCGCGTTGAAGCCGAGGTACGTGTATCCGGCGTTGACCGTCACCGTCGGCCGCGTACCTGCACGGGCGGCCTCGGCCTGCTCCGCAAGCGACCGGGCCTGCTCGTTCAGGCTGACGAGCTCGGGGCGTGCTTGCATCGCCGTCGCTGTGAGGGCCTGGATTTCCGCCTCGCTCGCGGTCGCGAACTCGGGGTGCGATCGAAGGGCCATCGAAGTAAGGTCGTCGATGTCGCCAGAGGCCTCGGGAACGGACAGCTCAGCCAGTTTCGTGACGGCTGTCAAGGGTCGGCCGAGGTAGCGGTTGTACCTGGCCCAGGCCGCGGAAAGGTTCTTCTGCGCCCGGATATGCTCTTGCTGGGCATTCGACAGGGAAACCTCGGCTGAGAGCTTATCGTTGAGTGTGGCCATCCCGACGGTCTTGCGGTTTTGAACGTCACGCAAAAACGCTGACAGGCGAGACACGTTGCTCAACGCGACAGCCAGGTCCTTCTCGGCCCTCAGGACTGCGACGAAGGATTCCGCGACCGTAAGCTTGAGGTCGAGCGCCGTACGGAATTCCTCCGCGCGCTGAACGCCGAGCTGGGCCGAGGCCGCCTCGACGTTGTGTTTCAAACGTCCGCCGCTGTAGACCGGAAAGGTCAGCGCGGTGTTGCTGAGCGGGAGATCGCTCTGACCCTGCCCGAGGAGGCCGAACCCTGCCGCACCCGCACCCACGCCCCCACCCGCTCCAGCGTTGCCGCCCGAACTCTGGCTCGGGGTGGAAAACCCGGGAGTCGGGGCGAGCAGCGCGTTGTACGTCTGGTTCTTGATCGATGGCAGCCGCGCTGAGCGCGCTGCGTCCACGTTCAACGCCGCGGCTCGCGACTCGTCTTGCTGTCGGTTTCAGTCAGAAAGGGTACCACTTTCTCGGTGAGGTGGGATCCACTCGCACGACACCGGTCCTGTCGTCCCAAACGCCCTACACCCTTGTGCTGAGGGCGTTTGGGACGACAGGACCGGTGTCATTGGAGTG
>DAIDJG010000476.1 GCA_027451445.1 Singulisphaera sp. | reverse complement strand
TCGATCAACAGGTTGGCCGGCTTGACGTCGCGGTGGACGATTCCGTGGGCATGGGCGTAGGCCAAACCTCGCGCGGCCTGCAACGTGTACTCGAGCGCCTCGGCGATCGACCGGGGACCGGTCTGCATCACCTCGGTGCCGAGGTCGCGGCCATCCACGAATTCCATCACGAGGAACAGGCTGGTGTCGGTCTCGTCGGCGTCGTACGCCATGACGATGTTCGGGTGGCTAAGCTGGGCGATCGTCTCGATCTCGCGCTGGAAGCGCTGGGCGAACGAGTTCTGGGCCGCAGCCTCGCGTGCCAGGATCTTGAGGGCGACGATCCGGTTCATCCGGCGGTGCCGGGCCTTGAAAACGGTCCCCATGCCCCCGGCGCCCAGCTTCTCCAGGACGATGTAGTTGCTGACGCGTACGTCGTTGGGCCGCCGGTTCAGCAGCGCGTCGGCCTGGAACCGGGTGAGCCGCCCGGCCTTGACCAACTGATGTGCCAGCATCGCGCTATCCGACGTATTGATCTCGTCGCCGAGTTTCTCGAACGCGTCACGGAGTTCGTCGCCCGACAACAAGCCGCTGTCGCCCAGGCTCCGGACGAATTCCTCTCGAGACATCAGCGGGACCATCACCGACGACTCCCCTTAGCGCTGCCTGCAAAGCTGGATCGCAAACTCGCCGGCTTCGCAAACGAAAATAATAACCAATCCCTCGGTCCCTGGCCCACCGATTTCGAGGCCGGCCCCCAGGAGGATTGTGGGGGTCGACAACGTGAGTTGATAGGGCGACTCGGACAGGATCGTCTTGGCCTGTCCCGAGATGACGTTGGCCACTTCACCCATGCAGTCCCGAATAAGATCCTCGTCCGGCTCGGGCGTCGCATCGGCCAGGATCCGCGCGGCCAGTGCCGTTGCGGTCGCGTTGCTGAGGCTCACAAGAAGCGACCAGGCGGCCGACGTTCCCAGGTCGAGCTTCGCGGAGATGTCACCGAGAGTACGCGGTCCCTGGACCCGGTACGTCGACCGCACGTACGGCTCCATACGGGCGAGCTCGGCCAGGGTCACGTTCGTCGCTTCGATGAAAGGCGCCAGGATTTCTTGCTCGATCTCCGGCGGGACCGGTTCGGCGTCGGGACGTTCCAGGATACTCAAGTCCACCTCCACCTTCGGCGAATCAGCCAACGAGTTGATAGAACCCACCCTTGATGCTTTCGACTCGCGCAAAGGCCTCACACAGATTAAAGGTAGTCTCCGCCCCGCCGAGGAGGAGGTAACCATCCGGCCGAATCAAGTCGACCATCCGGTTCAAGATCGATTTCTTGGTCTCGATGTCGAAATAGATCATCACGTTGCGCAAGAACACCAGGTCCATGCGGGGCAAGAGCGGCCAGGGCCGGGCGAGGTTGACCTCACGGAAATCCACCATGCCGCGGATGTCCTGATGAAGTTGCCAGGACGTGCCGTGCTGCTGAAAGTGCTTGAGCAAAAGCGCCGCGGGCATGCCGCGGTTGATCTCGATCTGACTGTATTTGCCTTCTCGGGCGCGGGCCAATACCTCGCGCGACAGGTCGGTGGCGAGCAGGTTGATCTTCCAATTGGCAAGCTCCGGGAAGTGCTCCCGAATCAGTATCGCAAAGCTGTACGGCTCCTGACCCGTAGAGCTCGCCGCGCACCAGATATTCAGCCGCTGCTCCTTCTGGCGCTTGCTGATCAGCTCGGGGAGAACCTGCTTCCGCAACGACTCGAACGGGTGCAAGTCGCGAAAGAACGAGGTCTCGGTCGTCATCATCGCCTCGACGACCCGGTTGCGGAGGTCGGTCGCATTCGGCCCGCGGAGCCGCAACACCAGGTCGGAGAGCGATTCGAGCTGGAACTCCCTGATGACGGAAATCAGGCGCGTTTCGACCAGGTACTGCTTCCCGTCGTCCAGCACGAGCGCGCTGGTTTCCCGAAGGAAGTTGCGGATGTAGTCGAAGTCCTGTTGGATCATGGGAATGCGTGCGCCGGAATGAGGGCGATGGCCGGAGAAGGAATGATATCCCAAAAATCGTCTATACTCAATTCACAGTTTTATACTTGACGCCGCTGAAAACGCACTCGGTTGACGATTTCGCCCGCGATTGCGGAGATCGGCAGAACCCGATCGGCCAGGTGCGCTTCGGCTACGTAACCGGGCATCCCCCAGACGACCGAGGTTGCCTCGTCCTGAGCCAGGATCTTCCCGCCAGCCTCATGGATTGCCTGGCAACCGCGCAGGCCGTCGGAACCCATTCCCGTGAGGATCGCCGTGAGCGAGTCGGGTCCGTAGCACTGCGCCACCGAGCGCAGCAAGACATCCACCGACGGACGGCAGGAGTTCTCCGGTGGATCCTGGTGGATCAGCAGGCGCTCATACAGACCATCGCGCACGACGATCATGTGGTAGTCGCCCGGCGCAATCCAGGCGTGCCCCGGCGCAAGCGTCGCTCCCGAGGTCGCCTCGTGAACCTGAATCGGCGACTGGGCTGAGAGCCGCTCGGCAAGCAACCGCGTGAACATGGGGGGCATGTGCTGGACCACGACGATGGGCACCGGGAAATCGGCCGGCAAGTTCTGAAAGATCTCGGCCAACGCATTCGGACCGCCTGTTGACGAGCCGATCGCCAAGACCCGGATCTGGCCCGTCCCGGCCGATGGCCGACCAGGCGCGATCGGAGCAGCCGGCGCGACCCGAGGTGCCGGCGTCGGCCTGGACGCGCCACAGAGCGCCTTGATCTCTGGGATCAGCTCCTCGCGCAACACGCGCAACGACGCATCGAGCCCCCCCACATCGGTCGGCTTCGTAAAGTAATCCGATGCACCCAACGCCAGCGCATCGAGCGTTTCACTCGCCCCGCGCTCGGTGAGGGCGCTGAACATGATTACTGGCAATCGCGGATAGGTCTTGCGCAGCTCCTTCAACGTCTGCAAACCATCCATTTCCGGCATCGCGATGTCGAGGATCACGAGGTCCGGGTTGACCTGGCTGAGCTTGGCGAGCGCGATCTTGCCGTTGGGCGCGGTCCCGGCGACCTCAAGCTCAGGGTCTCGAGCGAGCTCTTCAGAGACGAGGCGGCGGAAGACCACCGAGTCGTCGACCACCAGAACACGAAACTTCGGCATGCCGGCCTACTCTCCGAAGACATCCAGCAGGTTGAGCTTGGCCACCATCACCTCTTTGGTGAACGGCTTCATGATATATTCGTTGGCGCCGGCGTTGAGCGCACGGGAGACCTGCTCGCTTTCCGTCTCGGTCGTCACCATCACGATACGCACGGAGTCGTACACGCGCTGATGGCGCACCTCCCGGATGAACTCGAGCCCGTTCATCTCGGGCATGTTCCAGTCGACGAGCACGAGATCGATGTCGGAATTCTGCCGCAACACGGCCACCGCCTCGCGGCCATTGCCGGCCTCGAGGACCGTCATGCCCATCTCGAGCAGGATGTTGCGGATGATCACCCGGACGGCCCGGGAATCGTCAACGACCAGCGCTCGCATATGCGTCTCCGTGTCCGTCGGACAACCGAACTCTGCCGGCTCTCACTCCAGCCAGACCCGCACCAGTTTGGTCCCTTCCGACATTTGGAACAACTCCCCAGGTGCAAATTGATTCGCGACGGCCTCATCCGCGATCCGCTGCACGTCCACGGAGCGTTCTTGCAGCTTGGCGACCAGATCGTCCGGGATGAGGTCCGGCAGACTCGCCGCGAGAATCGGCTTGAACGTCAGGTTCACGCGCGCCTCGCCCGCGTCCCACACGGCAACTCGCAAACGCTGGGAGAGCATGACTGGTGTCTCTTCGGCTGGGGTACGCACCAACACCGGCGCGGGGTCTGGTTGAGCCAAGGTACGCCAGGTTTCGGCCCAGTCGATCGCCACGTTCAGCACCCGCATATAGCGAAGCAGGCCCATGTATGCTCGAACAACGAAAATCAAGTCCGCCGGCCCGGCGTAGCGGAAGTTCCAGCGCAGATCGCCAAGGATTTGCTCGGCACGCTCGCCCAGATGCCACGTTTCGAGCGAGAAGGGTCCGTCCGTGACGAACGGTTCGAACAGGAGGCGGTTCAGGGCGGGCAAGCGATCGGCCAAGGGCTCGAGCAGATCGCGGCTGAAGCCCAGGGCGGCGTAATCAGCCAGGATCGCAACGGGGCCGTAACCCCCACCCCCCCTAACCCCCCCTTCCCAAGGGGGGGAGTTTTTTGATGACAGACCGGTTCTTAACTCCCCCCCTTGGGAAGGGGGGGTTAGGGGGGGTGGGCCTTGAGCGTTGCGCGCGTGTTCCACCAGCCGCACAAACGCACGCACCCTGTCTTCCTCGACCGCGACGACCGCCCCGAAATCAAGCAACCCCACACGCACACCCTCGCCATCGCGCAAAAAACGATAGTTTCCGGGATGTGGATCCGCATGGAGCAGCCGCCAGTGCAGCAGGCTCGTCAAAAACACCCGCAACAGCGCCTCGGCCGCACGCCTCCGGTCGTCCTCCGGCCATGTGCGCACTCCCTCGACGTTCTCGCCATCAAGCCAGGTCATAGTCAGCACATGCTCGTTGCTCAGTGCATCGATGACCTTCGGAACCTCGACCGCATCACACCCCTGCGCAAGAACCCCGAAGCGACAGAGTGCCTCAGCCTCCTGGCGATAGTCCAGCTCCCGATGCAACATCCCGCCAATTTCCCTGCGATACGACTCCATGTCGAACCGCCGTCGCAAACCGCCGAACGGAAGCGTGAGCCAACCCAGGGCCCCCAGGTCGGTCTCCACATTCGCAGCACTGTCGGGGTACTGGATCTTCACGGCCACGAGCCGGCCGTCGTGCAGGATCCCGCGGTGCACCTGCCCGAGCGAAGCGGCGATGCCGGTGGGCTCAATCCCGAGGAAACACTCCGACCAGGGCCGTCCGAGCCGGCTGGAGAGCAAGGGAGCGACCTTCTCCCAGGGCATCGGCGAAGGCGCTTCGGTCAGCGGAGCAAACGCCGAAGGACCGTCCGCCCCAGAGAGCGCCAGCAGTTGCCCAATCTTCTGAGGCAGCCCGTGCAGCTCTCCCAGACGCGCGACGACCTTCTGCCGAGCGAGAGGTGCGCTGCGACCTCCGCGCCGAAGGCGTGCGCCGGCCAGGTCGCGCGCGAGCAGGCCCACCCGCCACAGGCGTTTGATCGGCTCGGTTACCGGCGCTTCGTCCGTCATACGCGTCCCTACGCAGACCGCCGCGGCCGACGAATGGGGCCGCGGCGGATATGGTCAGCAAAGCATGGTGGGCAGTGCCCACCCTACGAAAAGCAAAATGCACAATGGGATTCTCAGAACTTGAATTGACCCACGAGCTGCTGCAAGTCGAGGGCCATCTTCGACAGCCCGTCGGCCGAACCCTTGGTGTTGCTCGCGCCTTCCGTGGTGCTCCGGGCGGCGGTGGCCACGCCGGTGATGTTCTGGGCGATTTCGTTGCTCCCCTTGGCGGCCTCGGCCACGTTGCGGCTGATCTCGCCGGTCGTCGCGGTCTGTTCCTCGACGGCGCTGGCGATGGTGTTCTGAATGTCGTTGATCTGGTTGATGATCTTGCCGATCTGGCCGATCGCGTCGACGGCCCCCTTGGTATCGGTCTGGATCGCCTCGATCTTGCGACTGATGTCCTCGGTGGCCTTGGCGGTCTGTTTGGCCAGTTCCTTGACCTCGTTCGCGACCACCGCGAACCCCTTGCCAGCCTCGCCGGCGCGCGCGGCTTCGATCGTCGCGTTGAGCGCGAGCAGGTTCGTTTGCTGGGCGATGCTGGTGATGACCTTGATCACATTGCCGATCTCCGCGCTCGATTCGCCGAGCTTGCCGACGGTGTCATTCGTCTTCTCGGCCACCTTCACGGCCGACGTGGCCACCTTGGCGGCCTCGTTGGCGTTCTTGGCGATCTCGCGGATGCTCGCGCCCATCTCCTCGGCCCCGGTGGCGACCGTGGTGACGTTCTTGCTCACCTGTTCCGCCGCGGCCGAGGCCACGTTCGCCTGCGCCGCGGTCTGCTCGGCGTTGGCGGCCATCTGCTGGCTCACCGCTGTGAGCTGCCGCGAGGCGCTGCTCAGGGTCTGGGCCATCTCGGAAATGCTCGAAACGTTCCCGCGCAGGTTCTGGAAGAACTTGGCGAGCCCCTCGCCCATCTGGCCGATCGCGTCACTTCCCTTGATCGTGATCTCCTTCGTCAGGTCGCCCCGGCTGGCGGCGCTGACGACATCGAGGATCGACTCCACCTTCTGCCGCAGGCCCTCCGCCTGTTCCCGCTCGCGCTCGTTGGCCTCTTCGATCTTGCGCTGGGTCTCGAGCTTCTCGGTGATCAGCTCCCAGGTCACCATGGGGCCGAGGTAGTTCTTGTTGCCGTCGTAGATCGCCGTGACGAGCAGGTCGGCCGTCTCGGGACCGATCTTGATGTTGGCTCGGACTGGCAAGTTCTTATCGTTCGAAAGAATCTTGCGCTGATAGGCGGGATCCTTGTGGAAGATGTCGATGACCGACCCCAGCACGTTCTCGGGCTTGACCGGCAGGTGCCGCTCGAGTTTCTTGAGGGTGTTGAGCGACGCCGGGTTGACGTAGTTGATCTTGAGGTCGCGGTCGGCCATCATCACGTTGATGGGGGCGTTTTCGAGCATCGACGCCAGCCGCGACTGCTCGGCCTCGGTGCGCTGGCGCTGGCTGACGTCTTCCCAGTTGACGACATATCCCAGGACCTCGTTCCCCCGGCCGAAGATGCCGTTGATCTTGGCCTGGAGGGTGACCTTGTCGAACGTGAACTCGGCCTCGTGCGGCAGCGCCGCCGGATTGCGCAAGATGCGCTCGACCCGCCGCTTGTCCTTGTGGAACCGGTGGATCGTCGCGCCCACGATGTCTTCGATGTCGACCTTGAACGCGCGCTGAATTTCGTCCTCGATGCTGCGCAAGGTTTCGAGCGCGCGGTCATTCGCATAAATAATGATAAAGTTCGTATCCGCCACGAACACGTTCGCCTGGACGCTGGCGAGGCTCGCCTTGACGAACTCGAGCGAGTCGAGATGTCCGTTGGTACTGGGCGAAGG
>DAIDJG010000475.1 GCA_027451445.1 Singulisphaera sp. | reverse complement strand
ACGTTCAACACGGGGTCGCCCTTGTCCATCGCCTTGAAGAGCGCTCCGAGGCGATCGTAGAACCCCGTCTCCTTGTCCGAGAACGCGCGTTCGACCAACTCATCCGTTTGATCGAGGGCCACCCCCGCCTTGGCGGCGATTTCCTCCTTCAACTTCTTCAAGCTGGCTTCGCTGTAAGGGCCTTCCCGCACGGGCAGCAGGTCACGGCTCTCCGCATAGAGCAGGAACAGCAACCGGTAGAGGAGCGTGAGGGTCGCCTCGTAAACGTCGGAGAGTTCCTCGGGCGACGGTTTCCCCTTCATGTTCAGCCGGCCACGGCGATCGGCCAGGAATCCCTCGGCCAGGTGGGGGAAGATCTTGAGAAAGACGCGCTCCTTGAGGCGGTCGCCCAACCGCTTGGCGTAATCGCGGCTCCCCTGGAGGACGCTGTCGAGCCAGCACTCTTCGCCCGCGACGCCCTTCTGGAACGCGGCGGAGCGGAAGAACAGCCACCAGTACCGGAACGCCTCGTTGGGGTCGGTCTCACCGGAGACGTTCAGGGCCTCGACCAGGTCGACCTGGTAGAAGTTGGTCGAGCGCGCATGAGCTTTCCGGCTATAGAGCCGCCAGAGTCGTCCATTCGTGACGATCGCCCAGTCGGCATGCCCCGCCTCAATGGCGGCAACGACCCTCGCACCTGGGTTCTCGTCAGGATGATCGCTGTCCTGGAAGTCCGGACCGTCCAGCCAGCGCTCCCAGGGATACACGAAGGCGGCGCTTAGATTGCGTGCCCCCGTCGGATCTTTCAGGAAGAAGTCCGGCGTTGTGTCATCCCGATCGTTCGAGGCCGGAGAAGGAACGGCCAGGAAGTCCAGGTGCCCGAACACGGGCTTGAGGAGTTGCGCTGTGATCTCGGCGCGACCCTTCTCGTGCCAGCGTGCCTGGGCGTCTTGGTAGAGCCTCCGAACATGATGGAAAACGCTGGAGGGGTTCTCACGCCAAACAGCGTCGTCTTTGAGACGCTCCAGCAAAAAGTAGTCGGAGAACAGCCCCCGGTTCTGGAAAAACTCATTCGTGAAGACGGCGTTGTCAAAGACGACGCGCAGTTTATCAAACTGGTCGAGCGCGTCCTGATGCGTCCATGTGAATTGACGGAGTGTCCGCACATCCTGAGAGCTGGGCTTTCGGCGATCGATGCTGAAAATCTTGGAAACGACCTGAACCTTGTACCCGCCGCCAGGCCCCGCGTGTTCCCTCGTCTTCTTGTCGAGCAGGACGAACTCGAGCCTGTCAAACGTGGCGGCCAGAATGATCATGTGATCCTGGTTGCTTTTCCCGACGACGCGAACCAGGTCATGACGAACCTTGGCCGTAAGGGCCTTGGGCTGGACGAACAGGACGCGGAGAAATCCTTCCTCGTCCTCGGAAAGCAGCTCGATCGAGCGGATCGCTGCCGCCGTCTCGCCTGAGAGACCCATCGACGTCGTGGTCAGGACAGTGCGCCGGCTGGTGTCGTAGCCGAGCCGGCTCAGGAACGCCGTGAGGGCGTCGGGCGAGGTCAGACCCGCCAAGTCTTTTGTCGTGAGGTCAAGGTCGGTCTTGAGTACCGCCATGTCGTCATTCAGTCCAACAGCCGAGATCTTGCTACCCGCCGACGCACGATATTAGATGCCGCTCCGTTCGACGACAAGCGGTAGGGGCGGCATTATTTGAGGCGTTGGCCGTGTTCGTCATAGCCGGACACGCGGGGACAGGCTATATGATCTGCCCCTCGAGGAAAAAGACGAAAGGACACCCCGTATCACGGCTCCAAACCCCGGGAATCGGCGCACGTCCGGCCCGACGAAAACGACGAAATCCTTGCCACCCAAATTGGTTGGAAGACCCGCCCGAATCGGCATTTATCCACGACGACGCGGGGTAAGAACTAACGAGTTACCCGGAGCATATAGGAGGGGGACCGCGCGCGAACCCTAGCGCGCCGACAACGCGAAGGCCGGTGGCGATCACGTCGACCGTCCGCGGAGGAAAGGACGAGTCGACGGGCGTTACGCTCCGTTCAGCCCCCCGCCACCGGATACGCTTCGCGCTCCGAAGAGCCGGGACGGGAGGCTCAGCCCAATCTTCGGAACGCATCCCGCGAATAGGGCCTAAAAACGGCGGAAAACCACCGTGGCCGCAGCCTATTTCGGATATCTCGTGAATCTCGGAAGCGTTCGCCAGTTGTTGCGCGAAGATGGGAAACGTTGGATGGCTGGGATCGAGCCCGCAGGGCGATGCCCCCGGACGTTTGGACCGTCCGCACGGACCGGGGGTATCGCCCTGCGGGCTCGACCTCAGCCAACCGCCCGTGCATCGATTCGGTGACCTGCACGGAGGTATATTTCGGATATTTCGTAAATCTCGGAGCAGTTTTCGTGCACCTATTCGGTGACCTGGACGGGGGTATATTTCGGATATTTCGTAAGCGCTCGCCAGTTGGTGCGCGCTGTCTCTCTAGGAGACGCGTGTCGAGGAGGGTGGCTGGGTCGAGCCCGCAGGGCAAAGCCCCCGGTTCGTGCGAGCGGCCCAAACGTCCGGGGGCTTCGCCCTGCGGGCTCGACCCCAGCCACCCAAGGTTCTCCATCTTCGCGCACCAACTGGCGAGCGGTAGGGATATTTCGTAAATCTCGGAGCCGTTTTTCGCTTGTTTCGACGACAGATTTGGACTGAGACCGCCGTGTCCACGTGAGCAAGATAAGGCACACGAGAAGACAGAGAAAACAACAGACAACCAGGGGACAGGCGCGCAATAGTGCGTCCTTCATTCGGTAACTCGGAACCCCAAGCCCCGCAATGGGTTGCGATTCCGAGTAGGCGATTCGACTGGCTATTCGGAAGGCCAAGGGAAAACAGAGGTTACGACGAAACGCCGGTTCCCGCGGCAGGCGCGACGGCAAGAAGGGACGAGACGGCGGTACGCCCGGCACACTCGAGGACTCGAACTCGTGCAAGCCGGCCGATCGTGCGCGGAGGTCGCGCTTGTGCGAAGACGAGGCGAGGCGGCAGCGGCGGCCACGCACGAAATGTCGGGTGGCGGGGCGTTCCGGGCTGTCCGCCCAGAGATCGGAGCCGGGGGATCGGGATAGCAATGCGGCTGCGGATTAGGATGGTGGCAACGATTGATTACAGTCGCCTCTTATCCTAATCGTAATCTTGATCCTAATCCTAATCCCATATGCTCTTCCAGATCAGTGGCTCCAGTCCTTACTCCGCAGCGTGCGCAGCCGTGTCAGGTAGCGCACCATGTTCGCTCCAAACGCCACGCAACAAGGAGTGCTCCTGGTTCACTTCGGGCCGGAACCGTCTTCCCGGTCGGCGGGGATATAGGGGATCAAACCCCGGCGAAATGCCGCTTCCTGGAACTCCCGGTTCATCAGTCGCGCATCCACGGGCAAACCGTTGATTTCGACCATCCAGGCCAACGGGTTGTGATCCATCTGGCTGGGCAGCGTCCATTCGGGATCGAACCGGCGGAGCTTGAGCAGGTTGCGGATCGCCATCGACTTGGCCGCCCCGGTGGCCTCGGAGACCCCGATCCCTGCGTCGATGTCGGTCATCTTCATGTGATGAGGCTGAGAGGGATCGCCCAGAAAATTGATCCAGCCGACGACGCGCACGATTCCGCTGGCCCAGGACTCGGGCTTGCCTCGGGTCAGCGGGGAGGGACGCTTGCGGGCCAGGACGTCCGCCAGTTTGCGGCACAGAACCGCGTATTCCTCATCCAGGTGATCGCGGCAGAAGGCGTCCGTCAGGTCCACGATCCGGTCGCGCGCCGAGAGGCCCGTGGGTTTGCCGCCGGCCGGGTTGGCCTTGGCCGCCCGTTTTCGAGGAGCGGATTTCGGGATGCCCGGCTCTGCGCTCTCCGAGGCGGGGAGGAGCGACGTGATGATGCCCGAGCGCGCTTTGGCTTGCTTGTACGATTCGTTCAGACGGCGCCGGATCCCGGGCCCGAACGTGATGTTGTAGCCGCTCAGAATGCCGTCATAGACGATGCATCCCTGGAACGGCAACAAGGTCGTTTGGACCATCCGGGGCAGGTACGGTCCGAGCAGCGCCTCGAACGAGTCGAGCAGGGCAACCACGCCATAGGCGACGACCGGTTCGGTCGAAGAGAGGAAGACCATGTAATCCTTGAGCTGGCGGAAGGCGTAAAACGTCCCTGTGACGAGATGCTTCCACGACCTGACGATGGCAAGGTCGGCGTCGTCGAAGTGGAATGGGTTCTCGTCAGCGAACGCGTCAATCAGGTCCCTGTGCTCCAGCAGCGCTTTGTGCACCTTGAGCCGGGTGTCTCCCGGCAGGTGCGAGTAGGCCTCGGGAGTCGCGACCGGCGTATCGACCACCTTGAGCCGCTCGTTCACGAAGAACATCAGGCTCTGGTGGAGGCGGTAGAAACGCTCCAGGTCTTCCGGTGAGAGTTGCATCTTACGGCCTCTGGATCCGCCCTTTCAGTTTCCCGCAGTATCCTACTTTTCCGTTCGGCTCATCGACAACCCGCCAGTCAGGGGCATTGGTATCTACTTAACGCCCGCGACAACCCGCACCCCTCACCCCGCCGCTGCGCGGCGACCCTCTCCCGCAAAGGGAGAGGGATGTTTTCCCCCTTTGCGAGTCGTAGACGCGATCGACACACCTCTCCCCTTGTGGGAGAGGTCGGCCCTCAACGAGGGCCGGGTGAGGGGTGCGGGAGAGACCGGCCGCCCTGCGCTTATGCAGATACCGATCAGTCAGGGGTGCGGGCGTGGATACGGGAACGGGTTGGGGAACGGATAGGTCGAGCTCGGGCCCAGACCCATCCCGCTCGCGCCCGGCGCATTCGTGATGCCGATCTCGCGGCGGAGCGGGCTGGTTCCAGCCCTGGAACGGGCGGCAGCACGCGACGGTTCCGCAAACCCGCGGGAACTCATCGCGCGCGATTGCCGGCGGAACTCCCAGAGTTGCACGACGGCCGCCCGCAATTCCTCGCGCTCTTGCTCGACCGTGTTGCGAACGACGGTGTCCACATCGCCCTTGCCGACATCGACGTAGCGGATATAGGCCTCGTAATCCGGATACTGTTTTCTGAGCTGTTTCAGCCAG
>DAIDJG010000474.1 GCA_027451445.1 Singulisphaera sp. | reverse complement strand
CGATGCCGATCCCGCCCTCATGCCTGCGGTCGAAGATGCGGCTTTCTGAGCGATCGGGAAGCGACTGTGCAGGCGGATCCGGGGCCTCGCACGCGGAAGGGCCCGCCGACAACTCGGTGCGAGGCGCCCGCAGTCTTACTCCCTGTCCTTACGCGTTCCCGTTCCTGAGAGTGGGACGGTTGGGTCCATGCATGTTTTCTCGGAATTGAAACGCGGATCTCCCGGATGGATGCCACCTCGGGCGCCCAGGATGGTTCCGGCGACCGCGTATGATGCTCGTGTTGCCTACCATCTCCTGGCCGGTTCCCGTGCACGGCGGCGCTGCCGTATCCTCAGTGCAACCAACGTCTCAAAGCAACCGTCGATCGACTTCGCAGCTACCTAACGAACAACCACTTCGGAATCGGTCCCTGAGCGGTCAGCGACCCAGTCACATCAGGCTCGACCGACGTTCTCCACGCTGCGTCGAAATCCGACAAAAAGGTCCCCAGCGGCAGCAGCCAGTGACTGTCGCGAGAGAGGCGGACGCCGACTCGGTAGACCGGTCGTCCTCCATCGGCCGCAAAGTTGGCGGCCTCGAAACCCATGTATAGGTCAATCGTCTCCCCTTGCTCAGCCGGATCGGTGGTTGTGAACAAAGGGGCTTCGGCGTACTCCGACGGCAGCAGTTCGACATCCTTGAGGAGAAACTGGAATGTCATCCTGAAGCCGAGAAGCTGTACCGTCAACTCGATGTCATCGCCTAAGCCAGCGGTCTTCATGACGAGACCAACAGGACCGCCCGGCAACAAATCCGCGAGATCGTTCCAGAGGGTGACGTTCACGTAGCGTCCGACAAGGCAGTGCGGCACCATGGCGTCGTCCCCGCTGCAATGAATTGGGATAATTCGCGACGGCGTGACCGCTTGGCGGCTCCTATCCCAGCAGTGCCTTGACCGGACCGCAGCGCTCCGGGCCTGCCTTCCTCTCCACTCTCCAACATTAGCAGCTTAGCCATTCTGCAAAACGATTCATAGCGTCCGAGTTCTTTATGCGCCGGGAAGCACCCGCACCGTTGCGCTCACTGCGCTTCCTTCTGGGTGGCCCCCACGCCGCCGACGACCTTCCTCCCTCTTCGTCGCACCGACGAACGACACAACCGCCCTCGGTCCGAAAGGCCAAATTACCCACGCTCCTTCCGGGGTGGTTCGGGACCGCCAGCGAGTCGAGAGTCGTCACTCGCCCCGGAGGATCGGCTGCGCAGACACGCAGAAGGTTCACGGCGCAACGATATCGAGAGTCGAGGGTAACCCGCCGGGACTCCATATTTTCTTGGCCGCTGAGTTGATCGCTACGATGATCCCAAAATGGAGAGTCAACAGCGCGGCGCTGGGACGGGTTGCTTTCCGGTAGGGTTGGTGCGGCGGTAACCGACGATTCGTTGGAACCGTCTCATCCGAGTATTCCCGTGAGTTCATGCTGCACGACCGCCAGCCAGCTCTCTTGTGTAATCTGACTCTGGCGGTCGATTTCCTGATCATCGAACACGATGCGATACACGGCGGCCAGGGGCGTCCACGGTTCGGACGCGTTCTCGAATCCGTCCACGTTGACCGGGAGAGGGCCAATCGCGATGGCGCCACGAAAAGCGCTCATCACTTCGGCCCGGACGGTTGCGTCGTCCCTCCCCTGTTCGCGGAGCCATCGGACGATCATCTCGGTTGCCTTCCGCAGCCGGACGGCCGTCTCCGCGGAACTGGTTTCGTCTGACACGGATCACCTCGTCCTCGGTCGAGGCGCTCGCCGCGGCAGCCAGGAGCGCGCGCTCGTCCCTCGTGTTGTGTTCACCTGTGGTGTTCGCTGGCCGCGATCTCGCCGCCGTATCCTGAGGGGCTGGTGCGCCACGTTCAAGATAGTGCGGCGCGGGATCGGGTGCCAGACGCTTGCATAAATGAGTGGGGCCGCTACGCTCCCGTGGAGCCGCAATTCGCCGATTACTATGGTCGCAAGGGTTGACCTGATCTGAGTTTCATTCGAGCGAGCCGCGAATACCGTGACACCGCGGGAGCCCTGCGCTGCGGGCAGACCGACGACCTGAAGGATCTCGCACCGTCGCGCCGAAGAGCACGCTCGAGGTCGGGCGCCTAAGCATGAACGTTTTCTACGATGCGGCAAATTTAAAATTTTACAATTCATATGGCTTTTGGCGACAAGGTTAGGCTATCATGGGGCTGGGGTGTCTCGGGATGCCCCGACACGCTGACCGCAACCGGACTCTCTGCGCTCGCCGAATGACCGCACTGACAAGGGGGCGACCAATGGTGCTATTGTGCCTGGACGCCTCCAAGCGCTTCGCGGCCGTTCTTTCACAATCCATGCTGGAAGACAGTACCATTGGAGACGGTCTCGAATTCGCGAGGAACCTTGGCGCGTCGCAAGCGTGCTTGGCTCGCCAGGAGACGGACGACCCAGGGGCGGGCGTCGAACGCGGGCCGCTGCCGTTTGCCGCGGGTCGTAACACATGCTCTTTCTGCAGGTCGGACGTGGAACGTTGATCCGCCACGGACGCGTGGCCGGATGGCACGCGCTTTCAAAATCGACGTATCAACAAATACGACATGTTTTCGGAGTGAGGGGCCGACGCTCCGGCTGTCAGTCGTGTCATTGTGCGCGAGCTCGGGGGCGCTTCGTCCAGAACGCTTCCTCGACGTTCGTCAGTTTTCGATCGAACACCCCTCAGAATGAAGGAGTGAGTATGAGCATCAACATCAAGCTGCGCGGTGGGCCCTGTGACGGTTATGAGCACGACGGGGTGCGCGAGAGCACCCGCAAGATCACCCGATCGACCCTCGCCCCGGGGGCGGTCTACGACATCAGCGACGAATACGACCCGGCGGATGGTCGTCGGCTGTTTATCTTCCGCGAAACCACCCAGCCGCGCACACAATCGCTGCACAAGTGACCTCAACTGTGTCCGACGTATGGAGCGGAGCACGGCATGGAGTT
Source organism: Singulisphaera sp. (assembly GCA_027451445.1). Taxonomy (GTDB): domain Bacteria; phylum Planctomycetota; class Planctomycetia; order Isosphaerales; family Isosphaeraceae; genus DAIDJG01. Next base: position 64,480 of record DAIDJG010000474.1, on the reverse strand, counting down.
TCGTGACATCGTCGCGCGGCACGAGGAGCGCCTCGTCCGCGGGGCGTGCCAGTCGGAGGGATTCGACGCCGAACTGACCGAGGCCGTGATCACCCGGCACCTGGGTGATCCGTCGCGTTTGGACCTGGCTGAGCGGTCGTGGGATGGGGTCGCGAAGTACGTCCGGAGGCTGGCGCGTGAGATCGCCGAGGCCGCTGGCTCGTAGCGGCGCGGGATATGTGAGACGGTCGGGGCAACAGAGAGTCGAAAGCCGATGATTTCCGAAGCCGATCGGCTGAGCCACGTGTTGAGGCCGGCAGTATGGATTGCGCAGGCGGGCTACGCAGCCAACGCGCCCCGGTGAATGAACAAATGGTGATTCCGGGTGACCCCGTGCGGTTCCCCCTGCGCGATATGACACGCTCCGCATCTTAGGCGCGTTTGCCTCGGAGGCCGCAGCGCTCAAGGGAAGTCCGGACAGCCATTTCTCGGTCAATACCACGGCGGGCGGTCGTGCGAAGTGGAGGTTCGCGATGGCGGCCGGTAATACGTCAACGACGCCCTGACGGCCGACGACATTTCCGTCGCCTATACGCACGCCGACGGGTCGGGAGTGGCGGCGCGCCGTCACGTCGGCGTTGGCCCGGGCAGCGGATTGGCGTCGTGCAAGAACCGGGGCCGGCCCCCTCGCGCAGCGGCGCGCTTCAACCCGCGCTGGGATTACGTTTGAACTGAAGGCAGAGGCGCGTGTTGATCAGGTACAGAAGGTCGTCGGCCATCGGTCCGGAGATTGTGAACCAGTAGCCGTTGTTCAAATAAACCTTGAGTTCCGTAGACGCGGTGCGGGATCTATCATGCTCGGCATAGGACACCGCGTCGATGTTAATGTATTGGATGCCTTCGGATCCGTCTTCCCGACGAACCGTGATCTCGAAGAATTCCGACATGGAGCCGTTCCCTCCTGGGATGAGGCGGGGTAGTGCCAGGCCACCGCACGGGCGTTTCCGTTCCTACGAGCCTCGCCTGAACGTGGGTTGCCCTGCTGGGGGCCGTAGCCCCAAGGATTCACGTTCGCTGGACGGTAGGACGGACGATCGCGCTGGAGCCTGCGCACAGCAATCCGCTCGCGCCGGACCGGCCGGCGGCGTGGGTTTGGCGACCTTGACGCTGTGCGCGAACCCGAGCACGGACAGGACTTGAATCGCCGAGAACGTCACGTCGACCTCCCACCAACGCAATCCGTGCCGCGCGGAAGTGGGAAGGGCGTGATGATTATTGTGCCAGCCCTCGCCAAAGGACAGCAGCGCCACCCACCAGAGGTTGGTCGACTTGTCGCGCGTTTCGTACGAGCGATAGCCCCAGCGGTGGGTGGCCGAGTTGACGAGCCAGGTTGAATGCAGGACCAACACGGAGCGGAGAAATCCGCCCCAGACCAGCCAGGGCAGGCCGCCAACGACATACAGGCCAGCGCCCATGGCAAGGGGGAACAGGTAGTGATACCTGTCGAGGAACGCGTGAACCGGGTCAGCCGCAAGGTCGGGGGCCCACTTCGTGTAGTGGTGGGGAGTATGGTGCGACGTGACGTCGGGAGTCATCCACCAGAACACGTGGGCCCAGCCGAGTCCGCGTTCGGGGCTGTGCGGGTCGTGCTCGTCGTCGGAGTGGGCGTGGTGCTTGCGGTGGTCGGCCACCCAACCGATGGCCCCTCCCTCGGACGCGCAGCAGCCCAGGGCGGTGAAGAGATACTCGAGCCAGCGTGGCCGGACGGCAAAGCTCCGGTGTGTGAGGAGCCGGTGATAGGTCATGCAAATGCCGATCCCGGCGGTCGCCCACATCAGAAACGCACACACAGCAACGGCCGACCAACTGAAGAACGCCGGGACGAGCGCTAGAAACGCTCCGAGGTGAAGGCCAGCGATCCAGAACAGGGGAGCCCAGGCGATGTATTGAGGAACTTTGCGCGGAGACGCGACAGTGGACAAACGGAATCTCCGGAAGGAATGGCACGCGGAAGTTCGGACCTCGATATTCCGAGTCAGACAGCGATCTTATAAAAAAGCATGTGTTTTTATATTCGTTGATCGAGAAGCGGCAATGGTGCCGAGGAGGCAATGCTAGATATAGATAAACTAAGATCGTTTATAAGTATGAATTCGGCGATGACGGATCGTGGAGCGAGAGACCGAGAAGGATAAGCGGCCCCCGGCCAAACTGACTCCATAACGGAGTCGGTCCAGCGGCGGGGTGATGAAGCGTTATCAATTCTCAGCGCGGTGCGCCAGACGCAGGCTCGCTCAATAGCGGCTGTTGCCGTAGCCGTTGCTTCGACCGCCGCTGCTTCCACCGTAGCCGCCACCTGCGCGAGCCTCGCGCGGTTTGGCTTCGTTCACCGTGAGCCGGCGTCCTTGATGGTCTTGGTCGTGGAGGGCCCGAACGGCGGCGTTGGCCTCGGCCTCGTTGGACATTTCGACGAAGCCGAAGCCTTTGCTGCGACCCGTGTCACGGTCGGTGATAATCTGCACGCGCTGAACGCTTCCGAACTCAGAAAACAACTGCTCGAGATCGGAGTCGCTGACCTGGTAGGTCAGATTCCCGACGTAAAGTTTCCTGCTCACAATCGACTCCCTAAGGGATTACGCGACGACCCACTTGTTGGCTTCCAGGGTCGAAAATGAAAGGGGCCGAGGTGTCAGCCCAACAGGCGGGAAGCGGAGAGAGATGAGCGAGAGCAGATTCCGAACGGAACGACGTCGCGGTCTCGTTTCGATTTCCGACCGGTGAGATTGTAGCACCGAATGCTCCGAAAAGATAGGGCGTATCCGCAAATAATTAAAAAATTGACGAATCTGCGCTGGAAAACGAACGCAAAAGACTATGAGCAATCCTGCAGGAAGGCCCGCCGGCCTGCGAAGAGGTGGCCGTCTTTCGAGCTCGTGGGGACCGAGGGGCTCATTCGACGGGCGTCAAGGCTGGCCGAGGGAATGCTGACGCGGCTCGTGCGTGTGCGACTCACGCGCGGACCAAGGGACAAGGGGAAGGAGACGTTCCGGATCAAAATCGTGAATGGATCGCCGATGATTCTCAACGGCCTGGCGCTGGGAGGGCCGGATGTCAGTGAAGACAATCCGCCGTCGGTCCTGGCAGGGCTCACCATCCCTCACTTGAAGCGCCTGACGGTTGGAGGATCGGCCGAAATGGTCAAGCGGCTGCGGCTGAAGGATGGCGTGCGCGTTCTTGCGGCCGACCTCAGCCGTCTCTGATTGACGGATTAAAACGAGTCTTATTGGCGATCTCCACCCCGAGAGGGTGGAGTCGCCATAGCCGCGGCGGCGCGGATTCGTATAATCGGCTACGGTCCGGCGTGTCCCGGATCGAGACGGAGCGGGCGATTTCCGTCCCCTCCCGAACTCCAGCCTGAGGATCAATACGCATGGACGACGGCCGCATCGGGTTGGGAGTGGTGGGCTGCGGCGGTTTTGGTCTCTTCGCCCTCCAGCAATTCACACAGGTGTCCGGTGTCGTGCTCATCGGCATGGCAGGTACTCACCGCCCCGCGTCGCTCGCCGCGGCCTCCCGATTCGGGATCGAGAACACCGACGACCTGGGCATGTTCCTCTCGCGCGACGACCTTGACGTCGTTTACATCGCGACCCCGCCTTTCCTCCACCACGCTCAGGCCCTGGCGGCGCTGGAGGCCGGCAAGCACGTGATCGTCGAGAAGCCGTTGGCCATGACTCTCGGTCAGGCCGACGAGCTGATCGCCGCGGCGCGGGAGCGGGACCGGTTGCTGGTTGCCAACCTCATGCAACGGTACAACCCCCTGTTCGGCGCCGTGCGCCGGCTGGTGGAGAACGGCGTGCTGGGAGAGTTCCTGCACGGATCTTTCGAGAACTACGCGTCGGACGAAAACCTGCCGCCAAGGCACTGGTTCTGGGACCGTACCAAGAGCGGCGGTATCTTTGTGGAGCATGGGGTCCACTTCTTCGACTTGTTCGCCGGCTGGTTCGGACCGGGGCGGGTCGAGGCGGCACACGTCGGGGTCCGGCCCGCGACCGCGATCGAGGAACACGTCCACGCCACGGCCCGCTACGGCGAGACGGCACTGGTGAATTTCTACCACGGCTTTCACCAGACCGGGCGGATGGATCGCCAGGAGCTCCGCCTCGTATTCGAGCGCGGGGACGTGACCCTGTACGACTGGGTCCCGACCCGGGCCCGGATTCACGCCCTGGTCGATGAGCGGCAGACCCGGGATCTGTGCGACCTGTTTCCGGGGGCGCGGCTCGACGTGGTCGCCTCTTATGGTGACAAGGCCCGCCGTTGCTGGGGTCGGGGCCGGGAGATTGACGCCTACCAGATCGTCGACCTCGCGTTCGGCGACGGTCAGGCGAAGTCGCCGCTCTACGGCCGGCTGCTCCAGTCGATCATGGCCGACCAGGCGGCCTGGATCCGCGACCGCAACCACCGGCGGGTCGTGACTGAGGTGAACGGCCGGGATTCCCTCGCGATGGCCTGTGAGGCCGACGCCCTGGCTCACCGGGCCGGGGCCGCCCGATGACGGCGCCGCGGCTCGCCACACACCACCTGCTCTGTCCCGAGGACCTTCCCCCGTCTCGCGACGACTTCGAGGTTGTCGGTGTCTTCAACCCCGGTGCCGTGCGGATCGGAGACGAAGTCGTCCTCCTGGTCCGCGTGGCCGAGCGGCCCCGGGAGCGGCGGCCGGGGTTCACGGGCCTGCCGCGATGGGACCTGGCCGATGGGCTGACGGTCGACTGGGTCGCCGACGCGCACCTGGACAAGGTGGACCCACGGGTGGTCCGTCGCAAGGCCGACGGGCTGGTGCGGATCACCTTCATCTCGCACCTGCGGGTGGTGCGGTGCGGCGGTGGTCGGGCCGTCCGCGAGGTCACGGAAGTCACGTTCCGCCCGCAGACGGCGCTGGAAGAGTTTGGCGTCGAGGACCCGCGAATCACCGCGATCGATGGCCGGTTCTGGGTCACGTACGTTGCCGTCTCACGGCACGGCCCAGCGACCGCGCTCGCGTGGACCGACGATTTCCGCACGTTCGAGCGGTACGGGGTGATCTTCTGCCCCGAGAACAAGGATGTGGTCCTGTTCCCGGAAGCGTGCGGGGGTCGCTACGGTGCGCTCCATCGGCCGGTCTGCGGGACGCCGTTCACCCGGCCCGAAATGTGGTTCGCCGAGTCGCCCGACCTGATCTCCTGGGGATCGCACCGCCCGCTGGACCTCGCCGGGGCGGAATGGCGGTCGGGTCGCGTGGGGGCCGGCGCGCCGCCGATTCGCGTTCCGGATGGCTGGCTGGAGATCTATCACGGCAACCGGCAGCCCGACTGCCCCGGGGCGGTCGGCACCTATTACGGCGGCGCCCTCCTGCTCGACCGGGACGATCCGGCGCGCGTGCTCCGCCGGACGCCCCAGCCGTTCCTCTGCCCCGAGGCGTCTTTCGAGGTCGTAGGGTTCGTGCCCGACGTCGTCTTCCCGACGGGCGTGGTCCGCGACGGCGAGACCATCCTCGTCTACTACGGGGCCGCCGATACGTTCACGGCGGTCGCCGAGTTCTCCGAACGGGAGCTGCTCGACACGATGATCGACACCGACTGATTGCCTCAAGGCCGGTTCATGGCGTCGAGCACTTCGTCGAGCGGGACCGTGGCGAATGTGCTCGCGTAATCCGACATCGCGTAGGGGATGATCAGGTGGCGGCCGTGTACGACCGCGCCGCAACTGTACACCACGTTCGGAACGTATCCCTCGCGCTCGTTCGAGTTCGGTTCCAGAAGCGGGGTCTTTAGTCGCCCGATGACGTGGGCGGGGTCGTCCCGGTCGAGAAGGAAGGCGCCCATCGCGTACTTCCGCATCGGGCCGACACCGTGGGTCAGGACGAGCCAGCCGGCCTCGGTCTCGATCGGTGAGCCGCAGTTGCCGAGTTGGATGAACTCCCACGGATAGGTCGGTCGCGCGAGCCGTTCCTTGGTGTACCAGAAGTAGGGCATCTCCGAGTACATCAGGTAGAGGTTCTCGTTGTCCTGCCGCGACAGCATCGCGTACTGCCCGTTGACCTTGCGCGGGAACAAGGCGAACCCCTTGTTGCGCACCTCCGGGCCATTCAGAGTGCTGACCTTGAAGTGGAGGAAGTCGGCGGTCTCGAGCATCTGCGGCAGCACCATGCGCCCGTCGTAGGCAGTGTACGTCGCGTAGTAGCGGACGTGGCCGTCGTCCTGCGTGAAGCGGACGAAGCGGGCGTCTTCGATGCCGTTGGTCTCGGTCGGCGATGACGGGAAGATGATCCGCTCCGAGACGCCCAATGCGGGGTCGAACCGGATCTCGTAGTTGGCCTTTGCCAGCACGAGCATCGTATGGGCGACCGGTTCGAACTCACGCTGGCGGGCGCGGTTGCTCCGCAAGACGTTTCCCAAGGTCCGTTCGAGGTCGTCGAGCGTGAACCGCTCGCCGAGCGCGCCCATGACCTGGTCGGTCAGCGGCCCGTTGATTCCCAGTTCCGTCAGCTTGCGGTGGAATAGAGTCTGGTCGTAAAGGGCGTTGGGCACAAGGTCGGGGGCCGCGACGAACCGGGTCGGTTCGTCCATGAGAATCCGGCACTCGGCGTCGACCACCCCCGACCGGAACGTGATCGACGAGATGTGCCCCTCACCGGTCGCACGCAGGCTCACGATGAACCGGCATGACCCGTCGGACAAGCCCGATTGGTCGGGAGCCCAGACCATCGATGGGTTGAACAGGGCCGCGGATTCCAGCGCATATTCCTGGGTGAAGTACGACCCGATGAGCAGGCGTCGGCTCTCGGTGCTCGGCGCATCGGTCAGGAGATACTTGCGTACCTGCTCGAACCGATTCAGGAAGAACTCGCGGGTGCGCTGGTGCCGCGAGCGGAACTCGCTCATCACCGACTCCAGCAGCGCTTCGACCTCCGGCTCGGAGAGCGATGCGACACGGGCGACGATCCGCTCGATTCGGCTCTCATTCGCAACTTCGAATGGCCGGATGACGACGCGGGAATTGGTTGGTTTGAGGACGATCCCGGTCCGCTTGACATCCATGTGGGGAACTTCCGACGTCGGATCGCTAGGTGGCCGTACTTCCCTGGGGACGGGGAACTCTACCGCGCCCGGCGGAAAGCCGCCAGGGAGCTTTCGAGGAGGTTCATCTCGGCGAGCGAGAGCAGGAAAGCGAGCGTCGACTCGGCGCCCTGATTTCGGTTCACCCGGTCGGGGTGAAGGCCGTCGCAACACCCGCCGGTGACGGAGTCGTACAGCTCTAGACCGAGATCATTGCGCCCGAGGAACCACTCGAAGGCAGAGCGGGCCTCGTTCAGCCAGGCGGGATCCCCCGTAACGCGGTACGCCTCCAGGCAGGCGGAGACGGTTGCGTTGGCCTCGATCGGCTGCTGGTCGAACCGAGCCGGGAGGCCCCCCTTGCGATAGAACCCGTCACTGCCGATCGCCCGGAAATGACCCTGCGGGGCACGCTGGACCTCGACCAGCCAGCCCAGGGCGCAGAGGCCGATTTCCACCGCCCGCGCACCGCCCGTTGCGAGGCCCCCGCCGATGAGGGCTTGAGGCAGCCGGGCATTGTCATAACTCAACGCCTCCTCAAACCAGGGCCAGTCGGGCGTGGCACAACTCTCGTACAGACGGACGAGGCGCGCCAAGAACTCGTCGCGGGCCAGGCCTGCGGCCCGATCGCCGCCGAACCGCCGGAGGTATTCCTGGATGCCCAGCAACCCGAACGCCCAGGCCCGCGGCGAGCTCATCTCCAGCATCGCCGGCAGTGCCCTCTCGAAGTGATCGGCGGCCCAGGGCGGTAGGTCCTGCCGCCGCGACCGGCCAACACAGGCGCCAAGGGCCCAGACGGCCCGAGCGTGCGAATCGTCCGAACCGGCCGCCTCCTGCCAGCACCGGTCGAACTGCAGGAAGTTGCGAAACCTCCCACGCTCGTGGTTGAAGGCCAGTTGGAGGAACGCGGCGTAGGTGGTCGAGAGGCGACGCACCGTCGAAGCGTCGTGGCCCAACTGCTCCAGCATAGTCGTGAGGAGCAAGGCCCGGGCGTTGTCGTCGGTGCAATACCCCTCAGAGAAATTCGGGATGGCGTAGGTAGCGTGCTGGAGCATCCCGGTCGAATCGGTCATCCGCGCGAGATGGTCCAGGCGCCAGCCCGGCCGGTCCGCCTGCTGCTCGGCCAGCGTGCGGACGGCCAGCGGTTTTGACGGCTGGTCCTGAAGGCCTCGCCGGGCGAGCTGGAACGCCTCCATGTAGTGCTCGGCCGACCGCGCCCAGATCATCTTGCGGCCCAACTGGTAGGCCTGCGCACACATGGCGGCACGTCGCGGCGGATCGCTCAGGAGCCCGCAGATGGCCCCCGCCAGAGCGTTCGGATCGGCAAATGGAACGAGCACGCCGCGGCCCTCGGCGAGCAGTTCCTCGGCGTGCCAGTAGGGTGTCGAAACAATGGCCTTGCCGCAGCCGAAGGAGTAGGCCAACGTGCCCGACGTGATCTGTGCTGGGTTCAGGTAAGGGGTCACATAGATGTCGGCCGCCCGGATGAACTCGGTCAACTCGTTCAGCTCGACGAAGCGGTCATAGAAGATCACGTTCTGGCGGATCCCGAGGTCGCGGGCGAGTCGCTTCAGGCTCAGGCGATACCGCTCGCCCTGCTCCCGCACAAGGCTCGGGTGGGTCGCGCCCAGGACAATATAGACGAAGTTCGGGAATGCACCGAGAATCTCCGGCACGGCGCGGAGCATATGTTCGATGCCCTTGTTCGGCGAGAGCAGTCCGAATGTCAGCGCCACCAGCCGGCCCTCGACGCCGAACTGCTCCTTGAATGGGTCCGGGGCGACAAACGGCGTGTCGGGGATACCGTGCGCGATCAGGTCGATTTTGGCCTCTGGCACGCCGTAAATCTCGCGCAGGAACGTTCGGGCGCGCTCGGTCATGACCACCACACGGGCCGACAGTCTCCCCAGTTCCATCAGGACTTGCCGTTGGTCGTCGTCCGGCTCACGGAGTACGGTGTGGAGGGTCGTGACGATCGGCATCCGCAGTTCCCGCATCAGACCCAGAATATGACTGCCGGCGACGCCGCCGTAGATCCCGTACTCGTGTTGGAGGCAGACGACATCGGTGTTCGCGAAGTTCAGGAAGTCGGCCGCCGTCAGATAGCAGTCCAGGTCCTGCTCGTCGATCTCAAAGCGGACCTCCGAGGGGTACTCGTACCCCTCGGGTCTATCGTTGACGGGCACCACGAAACATTCGGTTTTTGGATAAACGCCGGCCACCGAGGCGTACATGTCGCTGGTAAACGTGGCGATCCCGCACTTGCGCGGTAGATAATCACCGATAAATGCAATCTTCTGGATCGTGGATTTGCGCAAGCTCGTGAGTTCCTCAACGGACGGTCCGACTCGACATCAGAAATCGGGACCGAGGTGGGACCGTGATCGTTGTCGAAACCTCAGTATATCAGATGAGACGCGTGTTGGCGCCCGCGCTGGGCGGCATGTCCGAGCGCTTCCGCAACGCCTTGGCATTCACGTCAGGGTTCCATCACGGTGTCGTGGCGGGCGTACTATTAAGCGACTACAAGAGTCGTTCTTGTTTTGGAAGGAGCGCGAATGCGTAACCTCGCATTGCTGCCGCTGGTCGTGTCCCCGGTCGGCTGCGGAAAGCAGACGGCGACAGCACCGATGCCCGCAGCTCGCGCGGCGGAGAAGCTCGCGAATCTCGGCCCCGGAACGAAGATCACGCTCTCCCGCGCCGAAGGTTCGGGTAGAATCCTCATCGCCATCGACAAAGGCTCCTTCGTAGCTTCGTCCGAATGGAAGAGCAAAGGGACCGAGGCTCTTCTCATTCGCCTTCGTGATCAGAAACGCGTCTTCGAGGTCGAGCCGGCCACGGACGCAGGAATCGAGGAATCGGAGTCTGGGCGCAGGTTGGGGCGGATCCTTGGCGGGCTGCATAAGGACGAGAAAGGCTGGATCGTAGCCGAAGATGTCGTGGAATCCCGACAGTGAGATCATTAAGCTATGGTGGCTCGGGCTTGAACCCAGTGGCCTTTACGTCATGAGGACGGTCTGGCGACGACGTATGCCTCGTGCAGACGAACGAAACGTGACCAACTTCAATTAATGTCTCTATAATCAAACTATTTTACTGTATTTAAGGTTTATGTTGCAGTTCACTGTCAGTTTCGGTCAGAAAGGCAGGGAAGCCGTTACTGACAGATCACGCTTTGCAGGAATAAGACACTGTTTCGGACAGGGGAAAAACAGGGGAAGGTATTGCCCGTGCGAGCCCAATCTTGGTTAAATGTGAGTACGGTGTGATTTCTGCGTATCCGGAGGCAGACCAACGCGTTAGCGACATCAAGCCAGCATCTCCCCAATGCTTCGCACCTAGGTTCGAATCCTAGATCCCCAGCTACGTCAGCCCTGATGCAACAAAGAGTTGCAGCGGGGCTTCTTCGTTTTCGTGGCTCGTCTCCCTCAAATCTCCCCACTTCCACCCACGCCCCTTCCTGTGTTTTGCGTCAGCCGGAAATGGAGAAACGCCATGTCCGAGTTATAGTAGAACTCGGAGGAGTTTCTCCCATGCGGAAGGCCCGAAAGAACTATACGCCTGTCGAGAAGGTCGCCATCTTGCGGCGTCATCTGATCGACCGCGTCCCCATCTCCGACCTCTGCGATGAGCATCAGCTCGCCCCTACGCTGTTCTACCTCTGGCAGAAGCAGTTCTTCGAGAACGGCTCGGCGGCCTTCGAGCGGAAGAACGCCACGCCCGACGGTCACCTTCAGCGGACCATCACCGCATTGCGCGACAAGCTCCAGCGCAAGAACGAGGTTGTCGCCGAATTGATGGAGGAACATATCAAGCTAAAAAAAGAGCTTGGGGAACTCTGAACGGAGTCTGGGTTCCCCACGATACCCGGGACTCCATCATCGATTTCGTCCGGCACTGGGCCGAGCGCACCGAAATCCCCGCGCGGCGCTTCATCGGCTGGCTCGGCATTGCGGCCAGCAAGTTCCACGACTGGAGGACACGCTACGGATTGGCCAACGAGCATAACGCCTTGATTCCTCGCGACTGGTGGCTCGAACCGTGGGAAAAGGCGGCCATCCTCGAGTACCACAAGGGCCACCCCCTGGAGGGCTATAGGCGGCTCGCCTTCATGATGCTCGATGCCGATGTCGTCGCCGCCAGCCCTTCGAGCGTCTACCGCGTCCTGCGTCAGGCCGGAGAGATCAAGCCGCGCAACAACAAACCTTCGCTCAAGGGGAAGGGCTTTCAGCAACCCCTACGCGCCCACGAGCACTGGCATGTCGATGTCACCTATATCAACATCGCCGGCACGTTCTTCTACCTCTGCAGCCTCCTCGACGGCTACAGCCGGTTCATTGTCCACTGGGAGATCCGCGAGAGCATGACTGAGGCCGACGTCGAGACGATCATCCAGCGGGCTCGTGAGCGCTTCCCCGACGAGCGGCCCCGGATCATCTCGGACAACGGGCCGCAGTTCATCGCCAAGGATTTCAAGGAGTTCATCCGGATTTGCGGAATGACTCACGTGAGAACGTCACCATACTATCCGCAGAGCAACGGCAAGATGGAGCGGTGGTACAAGACCCTCAAGGGAGAGTGCATCCGGGTCAAGACGCCGTTGACTCTCGCCGATGCCCGGCGAATCGTTGAGGATTTCGTGGCGCATTACAACGCGGTTCGCTTGCACAGCGCGATTGGCTACGTCGCGCCGGCCGACAAGCTGGCCGGCCGCGATCGCCAGATCCTCGCCGAGCGAGACCGTAAATTGGACGCAGCTCGCGAGCGAAGGAAGGTCGCCCGCGCGACAAGCCAAGGCGGTGCGGCGACGGACTCCGGTCCGCCCATTGCCCAGCCCGTCGGGGGGCCCTAGAATGAGCGCGGCCCAGGCGGAGGATAGGGCTCCGTGGCGACACGACCCGAGCGCCGACCTGGGGGCCAAGACCGAAGGGGGGCGGCACGATGCCGCCCTGTCTGTTCCCTTCGGGATTGGCACCAAGGCGGAAAATCGACCCATACTGTTCCAGCGTGCACTCTACCTTATCTCCCAACCCCGGTTTCTCCATTTCACGCTGAACCATCACAATCCTCACAGATTACCCGCTCGAATTGCGGGCAACATTCAGGCGAGTTGCGAATCCATAGCGAGATGAAATTGGTGGCAAACTCGGCACGCATGCCGTATCGCTAGAAGCGGGGTGTCGGAACGCCGTGGCCTAACTCGAACCACGCCTAGACAAGTCGGAGTGGGCTCCGTGTTCCTCGCCAATCCCGAATCCCTCCCCTTCATCGCTGAGACGCATTCCTTTAACCTCTTCGCCGAATGATCAACCATCTGCCAGAACTTTTTTCAGGGGACAACCGTCTTCAACCGGTTCTCCGTTGCGGTAGCGACCGAGAAGCTCCTGCGACCGCTGGGCCAGCATTCGACGGACTTCCCGGCGCTTGCCCTTGATCCTGGGAATTGTCATCGAATCGTAGGCGGTCGTCTGGTGCCGCATCCAGGCTATCACAGCGGCCTCAGCCCGTTGCCCGACTGGGATGCGCTTCGTCCGGGCGACCGTGCCGCTCCCAACTGGCGTGGCATGATTCGTCACCGCACGAGCGAGCCGGTCGGCGAGATCGGAATGCGACGGATGGAAAGACAGAAACGATAGGACGGCGCCGTGAAAGTCATCGACGTACTGGGCCTGCTCCTTCTCCCGGCGCCGGTCATTCGCCTGCCGCTTCTTTGCAAAATCCTCGGTGGATCGCTCAGCTTCGAGTTCGGCCCGGATGCGTTCGATGGTCGCTGCCGGTGCCCAGACACCTCGGAAGAACATCTTCCGGCCCACCTTCTCCTGAACAATCCAATGCCCTCCCGCCGCCTTCACTCGGCGAGTCAGGGCGGCATCACCGGGTGGGAGTAGAGCCCAGCCCTCCGGTACGGTCAGCACTTCCCCATCGGCGGAACGGACGGCGTTCGGCGTCGGGCCGAGGGTGAAAGTATTGGTGATCAAGGTTAGCTTTCTCCTCCAAGACCGAAGCCGGTTCTGAGACTGACGATCACGATGAATAGGAGTTTCAACGGGATCGAGGCAACGACCCCGCCACAAGACCGAGCGGCCTGGTGAGGAGGGTACCGAACCATCCATCAGTGGCAAATCCCCGAACGAACGCACCAAACAGGCCGGTGATTCCGCCATCGTGTTAATCGTTTCGGGCGGCGTAACGCCCGCTACAAGTCCAGCGAACAGGCCGAACGATGCGCCGACGAAGAAGAAAACCAAACTCATCAAGAACACGTCGCGGGCGTGAACAGGCCAGACAAATCGCCCAATGATCTCGGCAAGCGCCACGAGGGCGACGGACGTCATGAGGTAATCCTCAACGCCGGAATGCACTTTGAACTTATGTTGTTGGCCGAAGCCAGATCAGATGCAGTTGTGCCAGTTACTCGGCATTCATTTTTCCTTCCCACCGCAATTTCCGAAACACTGGCTGCGGCCCTGCCCAGCTCTTGCTTCCGATCCGTTTCTCGTCCTTGTCGTAATACGCCCGGAACGAGAGCAAATCGACGTTCTTCCACGACGACAGAGCCACACCCTCACCGTTGAAATCCTGCGGTTCGAGCATGACCGTCTGCGTGTTCTTGCCGCCGTCAAGTGTCACGACCGCCACGAATTCCTTCTGCTTGCCCCGGTATTGCCGGAAGAAGTTTTCCGTCAGGACGATGACGAGTTCGTTCGGCTTCTCGGCCTGGACCTCGACCGCAAGCCGCTGGCCTTCTCGCCCTCGCCACTTCGGGTCGGTCAACTTCCTGGTTGAGAACTCCCAGTGGTGAGGGTTGTCAGGTGACAGCGTGTACCAATCCCTCCAGCCGTGGGTGAAGTCATCGATCAGGGGGTCAGGCTCGTCGGTGGCGCTCGCTCCCCTGGCGGCCACATCCTTAGGACTAACTGTGTGGAGCATTGAACTCAGGGCAAATCGCTCTGTCGGTCGAGCGTGGGGTTCCGACTCGGAATTCTTTAGCTTGTACACGACATTGGCGAAGGCGACGAGAGGCTGGTCCACGCTCAAGATGGGCAGCTTGCCGGTCCAAAGGTTGTCACCGGCCTTCTTCGTGTCTGCTGACCGCCAAAACCTTGCCGTAGGATCAGGATCGACCGAGTAGTAAATCTGGACCTCAGTTACTTCCTGCGAAGAATCCGGCCTAACGACCAGCATGGGGACGTGATCCTTCGTCTCGACGATCAAGTGCGTCTCAGGTGTCTTCGGGAAGGCGAAGGTCCCCTTGAGATGCTGATCGAACCAGAGCGGCCTCGTGACGGCGAACTCCGGAGTGAAGCGGTGGTTCATGTGCGGCGTGAAGCAGTACCGCACGTTCTTGTGTGGGATCAACTCACCGGTGCGATACGTGTCGTCCATGATCCCGTGGAAGTCATTCGTTGCTCCCAGCCAAAGCAGCGGAGCCGTGACGTTCGGCGCATAGGACTCGAATCCCAGGGTCGCATCAAATAGCCTCACGTCTCCATTGGGAAGTTGTGGCTTGTGCTGGGGAAGCAGAGGCCAAGGCTGGGTCTGAAATCCCGACCCGCCGACTGACGGTGCAGCGGCCTTTACCCGGCTGTCACTTCCGGCAACGTAGACGGTGAGATTACCGCCCATCGAATGTCCGTACACGCCGAGTTTGTCGGGATCGACTTCGGGTTGCTGCTCCAGGAACGTCAGCCCTCGTCTCGCTCCCCAAGTAAGCAAATACCAGTTGTTGTTGCGGGGCGAGTCAAAGGGATCGAGGCACTTCTCGCCAGGCTTGAGGTTGAAATAGCCGGGCACGTTCTTCTGTGTAGGATCGACATCGCCCCAATCAGTGTTCGGATCACCCTCCTCAGCTTTTTCCATTTCCCGCCCACCCCAATTGATCGAGAGGCAGGGATACCCACGCTTGGAGTAGAACTCAACCTCATCCAGAAACGCCCGCTGACCTCCGCCGTGAATATGCAACAGAGCAGCGGTCTTCTTGACCCCTTTGGGGAAGGCATAAAACGCCGCCATGCGAGCCGGTTTGCTTTTGAAGGTGCCAATGTGGAATGTGACGTAGCGATAGACGATTTCGTCCTTCTCCCATTCCCGCACGACCTTGGAATCGAGCGCATCGTTGCGAGGGTCGAAATCGGCAAAGAGTTCCTTGACCGTAGCGGGGGCTTTCGGTTCCGCGGCAAGATTGACCGTCGGCAGGAAGAAGGCAATTCCGATCAGGATGTTCAGATTCATGTCGCTTCTGCTCCGTACCGCACCCTGAGCCACACGGTCGGCTCATCCGGTGTTGTCCGATCAATCTGATGCTGCTTGAACGCCAGAATGTTGATGAAATCGCCGACCTTTATCTCGACCATGCGATACCGGAACTGCAACCTCGCCGATCCCTTGAGCACGACGACCCATTCGTGCTGATCTTGATCGTACCAAAAGCCCTCGGGCGAGGCGTGACCGTGCGAGACAATCCGCTCGATTCAGACGTTCCCTGCATCGAGCAGTGCCGTCAAAAGCTCGTTCGGCTGGCAAGACGAGAGGTCGGCAAATAGGCTGGCCGTCATGGACTCAACCTGCTTCGCAGGAACACCCTCAGGTTCTCGGTGTCGTCGGTCCCGCTATCGTTATTTCGGATCGAGGCCGCTCATCAGGTCGTTGCCCAAAGTCTCGACAAGCTTCGCAAGGTGGCCATCCTTTGGTCAACGCTCAGTCGCTCAACGCCCACTGGCCTTTCTCGCCACTATTGCATCGAGCGGCGAGTTTGTTCGGCAACTAATCACTTCCTCGAAGCCGACCTGCTTGAGCAAGGACTCATACTCGCCGAGCGTCCTTTCCTTACCCTCGGTGCACACGAGCATGTTGAGCGATTGCATCTGGGCCGATCGGGGACCGGTTTTGTCGTCGAGGAGCAACTTCTCGACGATCAGCACGGCACCATGCTCGGGCAAACGGTCGTAGATCCGCTCCAGCAGCCTGAGGATCTTCTCTTCGGTCCAGTCGTGGAGGATGCGTCCCAAGGCGAACAGGTCGCCTTCGGGCAGTGGATCGTTGAAGAAGTCTCCCGCCATCAGATCCACACGGTCGGCCACCGAGGACGCCCCGATGATCTCTCGGGCCAACGGCAAGGCGTCGGGCAAGTCGAACACAACGGCACGCAATTCGGGCCACCGTTCGCATGCCGCAATCGCCAGATGACCGGTGGCTCCCCCAAGATCGATCATGCGGCGAAACGGACTAAGGTCGAAGGCAGTGACCACTTGAGGCGAACTGATCGTGCCGAGGCCGTGCATGCCCATCAAGAATTCCCGCTTGGCGTCTTCGGTTCGGAAGAAGTGCGAGAAGATTGGCCCATCCAGACCGTACGTCTGCTGCCAGCGATGAGTGCCCTCCCGTACGGCATCTTCAAGATGACCCCACAGATTCCAGAGCACGTCGTTTGAGTAGTTAACATAACCGATGAGGCGCTGCGGGCTCGCCGTCACCAAGTAGGCCGAGGCCACTTCCGTGTTCTCGTACAGATCGTGGCGCTTGGTGAGCAACTGGAGACCGACGCAGGCATCGAGCAGCCGCTCCAGTGCGTCGGCGTTCACTTCCAGTTTCCGTGCGAGTTCGTCGATTGACGACGCCTCTCTCTCCAATGCGTCGAAAATGCCAAGGGACACGGCGGCGAACATTGTCTTCGAGCGGCGGAACGCTTCCAGCAGGTCGAAGACGATCGCTGGATCTGGCATGGACGTACCAATCATTTGCGTCCGTCCTCGGGTTTCCGTTTCTTCGCAGTCTCTCTGCCGCATCTTGGCCAGCGTCGTATCCAGATACCGCACATAACCCTCCGGGCTCATCCACCCCTCCGGGCATTCGACCCTCACGAGTTCCCCCGCCGAGAGTTGGAGGAATTGGTGGGTATCGCTCGTCTTCCGTCGCACCCGGACTTTGTATTGAGAGCCCTTAACTTCTCGGACTCTTCCGATGCGGCCGTCTGGTATTTTGACGCAATCACCCGGCTTGAATGGCTTGCTCATGAAGGAGCCCTCAACTTCCAGTTCGTCCCAAGTGCGATCCTCCTGCACCTCCCGGTCGCCGACCCACTCGATCGTCACGGGCGATCTGTTCAATCCGATGGAGCTTCGACGACCGGAACTTCGGGTGAAGGCATTCCACGCGGTTTCCGTGGCCGAGGAATCCCCAGCGCCTCGGCGATCAACTCGAACCCGGCCCCGTTCTTGTACGGCTCGATCTCGGCGACCAGATTGCGGAGCCTGACCTTTTGCCACGTCGAGGTAGCATCGTGATGCTCCCGGATGAAATCTCTCGGTAGCGTGTAGAACTCGGGCTCCTGCTCACCGGTGGAGCCGTCGTTCTTGCCGAAGAACTTGCCGATGTTGAGAAACACCACGATCAAGAAGTCGAATGCGTCGAGGCAGGTCTCCTTGACGGGGAAACCTCGATCACAATCGGTTGCGTAGCGGCTCTTCACCTGAACTCGGACTTGGGCGAGTTCGCCGGGCTGAGGGATTCGCCTTGGATCGGGGTGGATGCAGATCAGGTCGTAACCCTCGTTGTTCGGCGGTGCTCTATACGTCAGAATGTTCCGTCGCATCAGGTAGCCCATCACGAGGTACTCGGCTCCTGTGGACACTACTGGGAGACGAAGCCATTCTCGTTCGGCCATGCCCGACCTCACACGTCTCAACTTCTGACCTCAATCCAGCTTTCGGGTCCATGATACCGAGCGGCCCTATGTTTAGCGCTTCTTGAACAAGTCGACGGTCACATCGATCGGAAGATCGATGCGGTGCAACTCATGAGCATCATCTGCTTGGCCCGCTCGGGGTCGAACCCTCTCGAACCGGCTCCGATCAGCGGAAACTCCATCGACCGGAAGCCCTTCTCATACGCCACTCGGACAGTGTTCCTTACAGAATCCCGGATTGACCGCTCGGACGCCCTCCAAAGCAGACTGATCCCCGCCACATGGATGACGCCCTTGAACGGCAGACGTCCGGCTGAGATCAGAACGACCCCGCCCAGTGGGATCGGTCCATTCCTGCGAACTTCCACAACACGCTGGAAGAGGTACTCTATCAGACCAAACGCAGTGCCGAGGTCACGCACGACCACCCCGAGGGATCAAGGGGGCGCAGGCGGTCGCCTCGGCGGTGTTTCTGGCCCGGACCGGGCAGACCAAGGAGCAGATAAAGAATTACGTCGAGACCTCGTTCGGGTACGATCTGAGTACGCCGCTGGACGAGATCCGACCGAGGTATTGCTTCGAAGTGTCGTGCCGACACAGCGTCCCGCAGGCGATCCGGTCGTTCCTGGAGTCGAGAGACTTCGAGGACGCCATCAGGCTGGCAATCTCGCTCGGCGGCGACAGCGATACGCTGGCCTGCATGGCAGGCGGGATCGCTCAGGCCTTCTACGGAGGGGTGCCGGAGCCGATCCGACAGGGCGTCTACGAGAGGCTCGACGATCACCTGGTCGACTTGACCCGCAAATTCACCGAGACGTTCGCGTGTCCGTGAAGTCGAACAGCAAGGCGGGTCTACCGGCCTCCGTCTCCATTTTCTATAGTCGAGATGACCGGTGGATTCCCGAAGACTGGAGCAAGCCATGAAGACTGCGACAGTGACAACCTTCAAGGTTTCGGATGTCCCGGCGGCAGACCAACCTCTTCCCGAGGTGGCGTACAAGCAGGCCGTCGAGGCGCTGCTGACGGTCGGCCTGCCGGAGGAGGACCGCAGGATGATCGAGAGCTTCTCGAAACGGGGGCGCTCGCTCGCCTTGCCCCAGGCCCCGGCATCCCGGCCCGTCGAAGCCTGCACCCGTTACCACGGCCGGCTGGTGGCCGACGTCGCATACCACCCGGTCGTCGCCGCCGTCCATCTGGCTTTCATGGACCACCGTCCCCTGGTCTTGTCGCCTGACATCATCTGGCTGATGATCTGCCAGGCGGTGGCGAATCACCTGAACGCGCACGCGGAAGAGCTTCGCCCTCGCTTCGTGCGCCACCAGGGCCGTGTCCAGATCGATGTGATCCGAAATGACTTCGTGAAAGGTTCACCCGAGAACCCCTGGCCCGAAGTCTTTGCCGAGTTCTCGACCACGATCCGGGAGCACGTCGGGCCGGCGCTCGATCTCCTCCTTCCCGATTTCTCGACCACTGGTCCCGTGGAGAGGTCGACTACGGAAATCATTCTGCTCGACGCCGTGCAGTCCTATTTTCAGTGTGTCCTCCACACCAGATGTGGCATCCCGACGATCACGGTCGAGGGAACGACGGAGGACTGGCAGACCGTCGCTTATCGAGTGGAAGCCTTCGCCGACTGGGGCCTGGGGGCGTGGATCGAGGTGTTGAGGCCAATCCTCCGCCAGTTCGTCCGAGCCACCCAGGGGGTCAGTTCTCAATAACCCGGTGGAACTTGCTCTTTACGAAAACCGCGCGTGATGCTTCCTTTTGGGCATGGAACGGAAGCCTGATACGCAGACTGTTTGCGGTGTCGAGATTCGGTCGGAGGAACGGACTCCGCTGGTTGACGCGCTGCTGCGCGTGATTGATCAACTGGAGGCCGCAAACGCGCAACTACGGGCGACGGTCGAGCAACAGCAATTGCGAATCGACCGCCTTGAAGACGAAGTCCGGCGGCTGAAGGGATTGCCAGATCTTCCGAAACGCAAGCCAGGACCCAGCCCGCTGAACGACCCCAGCGGCCCGCCATCGGCGTCCGTTGAGAAGAAGAAATCGAACACACCCGACGGAAAACGGCCCGGCTCCGCCAAACGCTCCAAGACACCAGAACTGACGATCCATGAGACCAAGCCGTTGCCGCTCGACGACCTGCCCGATGGTGCCTGGTTCCTCGGCTATCAGGATTTCACCGTCCAGGATTTGCGCTTCGAGCCGTACAACACGCGGTATCGCCGAGCCCGCTACCAACTGCCGGACGGAACGGTCGTCACCGCTCCCTTGCCGCTGGACGTCACGTCGCATTTCGGTCCGACGCTCAGGCAATATGTGCTCTACCAGCATTTTCACAACCACGTCACCCAGCCGTTACTGCACGAGGAACTGCTGGAAGTGGGTGTGGACATCTCGGCCGGCCAGATCAATCGCTTGCTGACCGAAGGACATGGGGCGTTCTTTCAGGAGAAAGACAGTCTGCTGCCGGCCGCCCGCGAGGTCTCCGCGTACCTGCAAACCGACGACACCTCCGCCAGGCACCGGGGGAAAAGCGGGCACACGCTGCACATCGGCAACGACTTGTTCGCCTCGTTCTTCACGACCGACACCAAGAGCCGGGTGAACTTCCTGAAGATTCTGATCACGCCTCATCAAGGCTACCTCTTCAATGACGACGCCTTGTTCTACCTCGAATGTTTCGATCTCCCCAAAAAGCTCGTCGCGCGACTGCGCGCCGACACGGGCTGCTTCTACGAAGACGACACGTCTTGGGAAGCACAACTCGATGCCTGGGAGATCGGCTCGGCGGAACACCGGCGGCTGCTGACCGAAGGCGCCTTGTGGGCCAACTTGCTCGCGCTCGATCTGTACAACGATCTGGTGTTCGTCAGCGACGATGCCGCCCAGTTCAAGCTACTCGCGTTCCTGCACGCCTTGTGCTGGGTGCATATGGAGCGGCATGTCGCGCAACTGATCCCGCTCACCGACGACCAGCGTGCCGCACACGAAGCGGCGCGGGATGCGATCTGGGACTACTACCAGCAACTGAAGGCCTATCGTGAATCGCCGACACCCGCGCATCGGGCAAGCCTCGAAGCCGGATTCGATCACCTGTTCCTGAAGGAAACGCGCTGGCCGGAACTGAACGAGGTGTTGCGAAAGATTCACGGCAAGAAGTCAGAGTTGCTCTTGGTTCTCGACCACCCGGAAATCCCGCTGCACAACAATCTGTCGGAGAACGATATCCGGCAGTACGTGAAGAAGCGGAAGATCAGCGCGGGGACGCGGAGTGACGCGGGCCGCCGCTGCCGGGATACCTTCCTCAGCCTAAAGACCACCTGCCGGAAGCTTGGCATTACCTTCTGGCGTTACCTTCAGGATCGCATACAGGGCCTCCACGAAATCCCTCCGCTGGCCGACTTGATCCGACGAAAGGCCGCTGAACTCGCCAACCCATAACCTCACCAGACGAGTGAAGTCCTCCTTCCCAACGACCGCTTGCGGCCGCCGCGAGCCACCCACCTGCGCGCATTGCACACCACCGGGTTATTGAGATCAGCCTTTTTCATAACGGCAATAAGCTTTTACAGACACTTGCAAACCGGCTATCGACGTGGGACTTCGACCCCGTGCAACTACTCGCGGTTTGGAACGACCAGCACGTAATCTTGAGAAGAATGGGAGCACACCATGCCGGATAATTCGCTGCTTGTGCTGCTCGACGAGGTTCGCGGTAAGACCTTGCGCATGCTGCAGGACGTCAGCGAAGCAGAGGCCCGTTGGGCGCCTCCCGGACTGCAAAACTCGATTCTCTGGCACGCCGGCCACAGCTACATCCTCGCCGAATGGTTGGCGCTGAGAACGCTGGGCGAGGCGACTCAAGTCCCCGACGGCTGGTTCGAGATGTTCAGTTGGCAGAGCCGTCCGGCAAACGTCTCTGCCGACGGTTGGCCGCCATTGTCCGCGGTGATCGCGCGACTCGTCGCGCAGCGCGACAGGCTGCGCCACGCGGTTGGCCGGGCGACCGAGGAACGGCTCGCGAGCACCTTGACAGACAACCCCGCCCGGTCCGTTCGCTCGGCCATCGTGCATGGCTTTCACGACGAGGCCTGCCACTGCGGTGAGATCCAGCTCCTACGGAAGCTCCAGCGGTCCGGCTAACGCGTTCCGCTCAGGCAGTGTCTCCCATACAATCGTTACAGGATAGCCATTTTAAGACATCTGAACGTAACATTTATGAGCGGGCATTGGTGTCAACATTCGGAGCATCGGATCACTCGGAATCACTGTCCTCGAGCGAAAGGCTGCGCGTTAGCTCGATCTCGTGTCGCTCCCGCTGGAGTTCTGCTGCGAGTTCCGCTTCCGTTGGCAGATGCAGCTTGTATCGTGACGCGAAGATCTGTGTGTTCCCCTCGGGTAAAGTGTACCGGACCACGGCCTCACTCTTGTCCGTGCAGAGCACGATCCCTATCGGTGGATTCTCGTCACGGGCGGTCAGCTCGCGCTGGTAGTAGTTTACGTACATTTGCATCTGTCCGAGATCCTGGTGTGTCAGTTTACCCACCTTAAGGTCGATCAGGATGAAGGAGCGAGTGAGGCGGTTGTAGAACACCAAGTCGATGAAAAAATGCTCCCCATCGAGCGTGATCCGCTGCTGGCGACCCATGAAGGCGAATCCTTTGCCAAGCTCGAGTAAGAAGTGTTGGAGCTTCGCAATCAGGGCGTCTTCCAAGTCGGTCTCGCGGAACCGCACTTCTTGCCGGAGTCCGGTGAATTCGAGCACGAACGGGTCTTTCACGAGGTCGGCAGGCTGAGTGATCTCTTGACCTTTACGAGCCAGCACAAGCGTGCCGGCCTCGTCACGGCTCAGGGCCAGGCGCTCGAACAAGAGCGAGTTGATCTGGCGTTCCAGTTCGCGAGTCGACCATCGAGCGTTGACCGCTTCAGCCTCGTAGAAAGCTCGCGCCTTGGGGCTGTCGACCCGGAGCAGGAGGCGGTAGTGGGTCCAGGATAATTGTCGACGCACTGCGTCGACTTTTGGGTAGGCCAGGAAGAAAGCCCGCATGTGGAAAAGATTCGAGCGGTCGAAGCCCTTGCCAAATTCCTTACGGAGACGTTCGGCAAGGTCCCCGATGACACGCTTGCCGTAGTCAGCCCGTTCACGGCCTGCTTGCTCTTCCTCGACGATAACGCGGCCGACGTTCCAATACGCGCGGATCATCGCCGCATTGACCGATTGCCAAGCTCGGTCCCGCGCTGCGTTGAGGATGTCACTGACTTGGCGGTAGAGGGTATCGAGCCGTGACTCGACGGGCATGGTGTTGGGAATGTCGGACCGGCTCGCCGCCGTCATGCGTGACGACTTTTTGGGAGGACTGCGTTTCTTGGCCATACCGGTGGTATAGCATCAAGGCACGGGCGAAGCGAGGGGATTTCTCTTAACGGGCGGGCGCGAAACTTTTTGAGCTCTCGCTTCCACCATTACGGTTTGCGCGGTGGACTCACCGCCACGTGTCGGCCCCGCCGTAAGTAGGTCGCGAGAAGCCGGGCGAAAGCCGCGCCCAGGAGTCCGTCTGGAAGCTGACGAAGAGGGAGTCGGGTGCCGGCACAATCTACGTCCGATAATAAATCTTATGTTCGTAAGTCGTAAGATGGGCGAACTGTAGCGGTCATCCAGGGTGGCACGATGTCGGTTCGCGCTTAAAACCCATCAAGAAACATGAGATTTATTATCAGAAGTAGCTTGGTGGCCAAAAAGAAGGCTCCGCAAGTCGCTTCCCTCTTCCCTATCGGACGCGCCGACTCGTTTCGCGCAGACCACGACAAGCGGCGCGGACCTAAATAACCTTCGCGCAGAATTAGTGGTCTTACTTTCAGCGGCAAGCCGGCACAAAGACTGAGATAGTATATTGACTTTCATCTAATATCTTGGCCACCGGCTATATTTCGCGTTGAACCAGCGCGCTCTGCCAGCCGGCGCCGTTGCTGGAACGCTCAGGAGGAAATGCCCCGGCGGCGCCGGTGGCCGCCATGTGTTCTCCATGCACTGATCCCAGAATCATGCGGATCAGCGCGCCGCTTGCCGCCGACGTGACGAGTGCCATCAAGACGATGGCGACGAACAAGGGTTCGCCAATGACCTTGTATTGTAAGGCGATCGTCGCGAGCACGATCTCCATAGCTCCCCTGGCGTTCATTCCGCACCCGATGGCGCACGCCTGCCGGTCTGGGATACCGGCGGCGCGCGCACCGACCCAGCACCCAAACAGTTTCGAAGCCGTGGCGATCGAAAGCACAAGCAACACGAGCGGACCATGAAAGTTGGCAAGGAAGTCAACCTTCAGGCCGACGCTCGCGAAGAAGAGCGGAGCGAAAAATCCAGACACGATATCGTCGAGGCTTCGGATCACCCTTTGTTGCAGGTTCCGCGAATCCCCAACGGCGACTCCGATCAAGAATGCTCCGAAGTTGGCGTGGGTCCCGGTCCACTCCGTAAACGCCGCGCCGGCGAGCCCGAGGACGAGAACGATTCCAAGGCCCACGCCCGGACCATGGTCGCCCTTGCTGCACGTGTTGAGCGCCCGGTCGATCCACCGGCGCCCGACACTGAGAACGAGGCCCGCGAAAACGAAGGTTGAAACACACGTTAATACGAACTCCACTCCCGGGGCTCGATCACCCGCCATGCCCAGAACGACGGCGAAACATATCCACCCGACCAAGTCGTCCACCACGGCACTTGCCACGATGAGCATCCCAAAATCCGTACGAAAGAGGTCGAGATCCTTCAGAATCTTGACAATCACCGGCAGTGCGGTGATCGCGAGGGCTGTGCCCAGGAACATCGACAAGACGAGCACGGGCTCATCCGCCCCAGTGCCAATCAGTTGAGGCCAACCCCACGCCGTAGCAAATCCGGCGGAGAAGGGTATCAGAAGTCCGGCCAGACTCACCATCACCGCGGCGCGGCCCTGTCGGCGTAGTAAGGACAGGTCGACTTCGAGACCTGCGCAGAGCAGAAAAAGCACAATTGCCAGTTTCGCCAAACCGTCAAACGCAACGGCTCTCGGACCGACCATCGGGAACAGCCACGCGACTGCGCCACCATGAAGTCGACCGACTACGGTTGGGCCGAGCAGGACACCTGCCGCCAGCTCGCCGAGAACCGATGGCTGGCCGAAGCGCCTGGCCAAAGCTCCCAGTAAGCGTGCCGCCAGGAGCAACACACCCAGCGTGACGAGGAACGCTGCCGATTCGTGATGCGTCATCGGATTCATCCCATCGTTGTACGCGAATTCGACTCGCAACCTCCGCGTCGGAGCTGGCCGGTCCCTAGCGCAGGTTGTCGGTAGTTGGCAGGAAGCACGAATGAAAGCCCGGCGGCAGCGGCTGCTCCAGGGAAAGTCTGGCCTTGGGGCCTTGGCTAAGGTTGTAGGCGTCGAGAATGATGAACCAGCTTGCGAGGGTCTCGTCATCGAATTCCCGGCAAACGACCCAGGCCCCTTCGCCCGAGCCATCGGGCACGACCGCGGGTTCCCCGGACAGATATCGCCCGTCCGGTGGTTCGTACTCATCGACGCCTGGCGCGTCATCCCACCCGACTCGTGCGAGTCGGTCGAAAAATTTCGGCTTGTGTTCTCCGGCGGCAGACATCCCGAGGAGCCAGACGTCGCCCTTTACGTCGGCCGGATTGGTCGCTGGAAAGTCCGGAGCGCTGTGGTATGGGACCGGATACCGGCCCTCAACCTCCCAGGTCCGGGTGTCGAGAACATACCGAACAGGGAGTCCGGCCGGCACATTGTCGTAGAGTCGGGAAAGAGGCTGGTAGGAGGGATACAACGGTGATTCATACTCGATCAGATCCACGAAGAGGCGGTCGTCCTGCTCGAATGCGCGGATGGCATGGAGAGCGTAGCCACAACGGACCTGGGGTTTCGCGAGCACCCGACCGTCATCGCGTGAGAGAACCATGAGACGGCTTCCCATCTCCGGCATCCACTCAAGGGCATCGATCGTCGTCGTGCCCGCATGGAGGAGCCGCTCGACGTCGAGGAAATAAGGGCCCAAGTGTATGACGGCGTACCGATCGCTTAATGCGAAGTCGTGAACACTGTAGGGGGCGTCGAGAGGGGCAATCGCACGGACGGCCAGGCTCCTGTTTGATTCGAAGCGAAAGTAGTGGAGACGAGGCGCGCGCGAGGAGTACGAGATACCGAAGTTCACCAATTCCCCCGTACGAGAGTCCGACTTCGCGTGGGCGGAGAAGGGTGTGATCTCATTAATCGCGTCGTTGAAGGTCTCGACCCCGGTGGTCTCCAGCGTAGCGGGGTCGAGTATGTGTGGGAGCCCCTGTTCGCCCGACGCGAGGAGCCGACCCGCGAAGGCGTAGACGCTCACATTCGTCGGCGACGCGGTCGCGATGCCGCGCTGGAGGCGATCGCCTGGAAACGCGGTGCCGAAGGTACGAAAAACAAATGCGCCGGTCTGCTCTTCAATGACTCGCTTGTGTGTGCGGACGTAACGGCTCGTGACGTGGATTGTCGACCCCAGGGTGAGGGCGCAAACCATTCCGTCGCCGTCAAGCCAGTGACGATAGTGCTGACCGCCCCGCGCGAAACAAGCTGGCGCGTTAACGTAGTACGTCCCGCGGAGACCGCGAGGGACCTCGCCTTCGAGCTCCGCGACCTCGGCGGAGATCTCAGCGTAGGGCGTTTCGAACACCCTCCCCAGTGCGGGAGTGTGGAGAGCCTCGCGGGTCACCACGGCCTCGCCTCGGACAGGGCTTTGGCGCGGGTTTCTTGGGGCAGCGTCCCGGAGCGGAGATGGTCCATCGGCCGGGTGCAGAACGACCAATCCCAGCCGCCGATTCCCTCCCGCAACCGCGTCTGCGACGCGCGCATTGCCTCGGGATCGAAGACGAGAGTCCGAAAATCGATCCCCTCGATGAGCGTGCGGCTGGAGAGCAGCTCAGGATCGTCTAGCACGGCCACGTGCACATGAGTGACGATGAAACGGGCGAGTTCTTCAAGACTATCGAGCTGTTCGTCGATCAATCGCAAGGCTTCGGACGCTGACACATCCACCTTGTAGAACAAGGCCTCGGCGCGGCGCAGGGGCTCGAGCGAGCTGAAGTCGTGAAACAACGGCTCTGTGCGCACGCACGGGCTCGCAGAGCGCCATTGGAAATAGCCGCTGAGGAACGCCTGAAGTCCGTGGTTGACGGTCCCGAGTCGGGCGAAGCGACGGAGGTACAACGGCACGAAGCCGAGGTCGGTCGAGAGGTCGTTGATAAACGGGAAGACAAAGAAGGCGAAGTAGACCGAAAGCTCCCAGGTGTACTTAAGTGTGAACACCTCCTGGTCACCGAGTGCGTTGTAGCTCGTCGAGAACGTAGGCAAGAGTGAGCTATAGAGCGAGTTCATGAGCGCTTCGTAGATGCGACACTTCCGATCGAGGAATTCGTTATCGTTCGTAAGGATCGCATCGACGATCATGGTATTGTGAAGCGCGATGAAGTCGCTACCCGGGCTGTAGAGGGGGTCGGTGAAACGGCCCGACATACCGGAAAGGGCCCAGCGGTTGGGGTGAATCGTCTGGGTGCAGCCATACGAATATTCTTTATAGCACGTGTAGTCGATGATCTTGCGGTGAGGGAGGTCGCGGGCAAAGAGGGGAAAGGTTTCGCAGACCCATTTGAGGAGCTTGTCGGCCGAGCAGACGTCGGCGTGGCGAACGGTCCGGTGATCATAGACAAGGCCGAGACTTGTGACCCCCGGCAGCGGAATTACCCAGAACCAGTAACCCTCTCCCATGAAGTGGTTCGTAGCCGCCCAGAATGGCAGATGCCCAAGTGAGGTTCGTGCCTTGTTCAAACGGATCTGTCGCGGCGAACTTTCAGTTAGCTTCTCGATATCTACGAGTCCGTCGACCCAGACGATCGATGAGCCATGCCGGATCGGGCTCGGTTGGGTTAGCCCCATGCGCCTCGCGAGGAATCGCCCACGCCCCGTGGTGTCAATGACCCACTCCGCGCTGACTTCCACGGACCCACCGTCGTCAACAAAACCAACCTTATGCAGCCCGTCCTCTGAGAGCTGCACATCGATGCCCGTGACGCCGGTGATGAGTCGAAACCGCGTGTCGTTTTCATTCAATCTCCTCAGCTCCCGCTCGAACTTGTTTCGATCAAGCTGATAGCAGGCGATGTTCGAGAGTCCCCGTATGTACGACTGTGCGTAGTCTTCAAAATCACTGCCCGGGTGCCCCGGCGTCTTCCAATAGAAACGCAGATTGTATTTCATATAATGCTCGCGCCAGAGATACTCTTCAAGACGCAAGATTTTGGAGTAGTAGTATCCGGCCACCTGCACGGTCGACTCGCCAACCTTTTGCCGCGGCGTAGGCACCTGGTGGTTCTTGTCGATGACTAGAATTCTCTTGTCTGCGACGAGGAGGAGTTGCCTTGAGAGCGAGAGGCCGGCCAAGCCTGCGCCGAGGATGATGACGTCGACTTTGTGGGACTCCACGATGTGGACCTCCTGAGCTGTGAAGATTGTGACGGCCGTTGGATCGGTGCTTGAAGCGGCGTGTGCGAGTCGGGCAGGACGCAATGATTCGCATGGCAATCGTGGGTAACAGTTTCTTCAAATCCCCGAGCGATCAACCGCTGAATCTGGTCGCGGCTGAAGTCGAGGATTCCGAGCGCACCGAGAGGATCTTGCCGAGGGTGATAGCGGTGGATCGTTAACTTTCGATAGGGGCGTCCTTCTCGGCGTCGCTCGTGAATCTTGGCGATTACGGCGACGAACGGCTTGAGCTCGTTCGCAGGTAGTTCTTCTCCTCGCGACACGCGCTCGAAAAGATCGAGTCCCTGATTGATCCATTGGGCGGTCTTGATGTCTTCGTCCATCCGCGTTGCCCAATCGATAACGCGGGCCCGGTCGAACGTGGCGTAGGTATTGAGCTGCTTGCGGAGAGGCATCTCGATGGCATCCGCGTCGAAGTAGGTGACGTGCAAAACGTCGGCGCCTGCGTCGATGGCCGGCATGAGAGGCACGTTCATGACGAGGCCGCCGTCAACGAAGGGAACGCCTCGAAGATCGTGCGGTGGGAAGAAACCGGGAATCGCGGCCGAGGCAAGCAAGATCTGGTAGCCCATGTCGTCGGTCAAGTCGGCATTGCCGAACAGGAACAATTCGCCAGTCAACCAGTTTGTTGTGACGACCTTGAATATCGTCCTCGATCGTCGAACTGCCTCGAGATTGATCATTCGAGAAATGTTCTGAATGATCGGTTCGGCAGAGACAAGTTGACCGAGGTCGAAGAGATCGAGAAGGCGTCGCTCGAGGTCGCCCGAAGAAAGGGCGAAATTGACGGCCATCTCGAACCAGCGGCGTGCAAAGAACGCTACGTCCCCGCTAAGTTCAGTAAACGGGAGCCAAGGGGTGTCCAGAAGGCAAGGGTTAATGTAACGAAACGGATTCCCGCGGATTCGGTAAACGCCATTGCCGCAACCTGGAGAGGCGGAACTCAACAACTGCACCCACAGTTGCTCCAGCCGCCTCACCGCGTCCCGAGGGCCAACGCCAATCTGGCTAAGCAGGATCGCCAGGTTGATGGCCCCTCCAGACGTTCCTGTGAGCACGCTCGGGACAAGAGGCACGAAATTGGTGCCTGGCGACTCCCCGTCGAAGAGCGCTTTCATCACGCCGACCCCGTAGGCGGCATGCGCCCCGCCACCCGAGACCACCAGCCCGTGGACTTGACGGCGTGTCCGAGTCATGACCGTACTCCAGTCACAAAGGAGGCTGGAATGGACGCGGGGTCGAGCCAGTCGGAGACGTGCCGCCAGGTTCGAAGTGATCCGACGATCATCGCGTAATGCTGGTCGAAATGTTGCAACAAAAAGTAACGTTCCAGTTGACTTAATGAGATACACATATCCGTTATAGAGCTTCCACCGGTCAGTACGTCCATGAATGCGATATACGCCTGGATTGGGTCGAAGGTGATCAAGCTCGAGCGCAAGCCCGCTAGGATCTGAAACGTCGGGCCGAAGAGTTCGGACGCCAGGCCCAGGGACAAGGTATTTGCGAGCTGAAGTCCCCAGCCCACGGGGTCGAGGGGGACCTCGAGAAGTCTGTCCGGTCGGTTCACGACGAACACGAGCCGCGCCCGAGTCTTGCCATTGGCCATCACTCGGAAATTGATCAACTGAAAGCCGGCCCGGAAGCGGCCTGGGCCGTATCGAACGGGGCCGTCATTGACGACGGACGGAAGTAAGCTGTAACCCACACCGTACTCGCCAAGTACGTCTGGCGCAGGATCATCGCGCGCGGTGACGAAATCGCGGCTGAGTGCGAGTAGGTTTTGCTCTTTCAATGGCAGATTCAGCGACGGGGCGGAATTACCCAGCGGCCGGAACGCCAGGTTGAAGTCGAAGAGCTCCACCTTACAAATGGTCCACTCATACCGAAAAGCAAAATCACGTAGGTCGACACACATATAGGCTTCGTGCTCCGCAAACCTGCCGATTTCGCCGGTGCCCATCTCCTTGAAATAGAGCTGCGCGTATCCGAAGCCTTCTCTGCGTACGTCCTTTACAGGGCACCAACTCGCCCCGGGGAAATAGTCCTGCGGTGACGGCTGCCAACCGTTCACTGCGGACGCTGGGTTCGTGAAGGAACTGACACGCATGAAATAACGGAGGACAAACTCGCGGAACTCGTCCCTGACCTGGAACGGTGAAGCCTGCTTCGGCTCGTCATAGAGCAGATCGTCAACGATCCCCATGACCGGCATAAGCTCGCCTCGGACCGGTGCGCGGCCAAAGAAGCCATAGCTTTGATCTGATCGGTTGTAAGAACGAACAACGTCAAATCGCTCATCGTACCCGCCCGATACTTCGCATCCTTGCCACCATCTCAGCAAAGCGAGGCCGTCGCTCAGGGCGTCTTCCACCTGACCCAACGGAATGAGGTCTTGGTCGGTCCAATCACCAGCCGGTAACTGCCGGCCCGTCGTTGCACCGATGTTTTCTTTGGTGCGCTGCACGGAATGCCTCCTACGGTTCAGGACCACGCCCGCGCGAAGCTCGCTCGAAATCGGCCATCGGGGTCGGAGACGCGCAGTACGTACAAGTTCGAGAGTGTCCGTGGGAAGACACTGACGGCGGCATTGAGCGAGATCATTCCTACGGCGTCCTGGAACGGACCGGTGCCACCAAGAAAGGGGCCGACCCCCCCGAAGCGCCACACCGGCCGACCGCCAAGTGGAGTAGGAAACGCCCTGCCCTCGACGATGTTCGCGCGGAGCACTCCAAACGCGCATCCATTTCGGTCGTAGAACGTGAACACGCCGTTGGTCGTCTGGATCGGTGAGACCGCCCTCGGGTCCATGGGGTTGAATGACAGCGTGCCGCTCAGGGTTCCGACGAGGGCCCCCTCACTCACGCGCGATCGGGGGCCCCGCCGAGTGCCAACGTCAAAATTGAGACGGACGAGACGAAGGCGCTCGAAAACGTTTGAGCCCAGGACGGTTCCGTTCGGCGCTTGATTCAAGGTCGTGGGGCGAGTCGGGTCGGGCTCACCCAAGAGGACCAGGAACGCGGTCTCGGGATCAGGGTCGGCGATCGGCTGGATCGGCGTGATGCGTGATCCTGCGAGCAGCTTCGAGTCCGGATCGGCGAAGCGAATGACGAAGTTGAGGTCCAGGCCGTACGGTGGCTGGATGTAGCCATTAACAACGACCGTTCCCGGCAACGCTCGAAACGCGCCGAAGCCCTCGAGGACGTTGATTACCGCGCCGATCCGAAGCTGTGGGCGACCCTCGACCAGAGCGGGAAACGTGCGTCCCGTGCCGAAGGCCCTGAAACCACTCTGCTTCTCATCCTTGAACGTCATATGGCCGTTCAGCATGGCGAAGCGTTGCGACCGGGTGGGATCCAGCTCGGTCGGTGGAGGGATTCGGTCTGGGGCAGCCACGAAGTCGTCCGGAATCACGAGCCAGCGAATCGACACATTAGCGACCGGTTCGCCCACGCGCTTGGAGATTGGTGGGCAGCCGATGCTCGGAGCCAACTCGGCGCGAACGTCGAACCGGTGGAGTTCCTCGTTCACGTCGACGCCGATCAAAGCGCCAGGCTTGTTCGGTGAAGGCAAGGGCATATTCGGCCGGCCTGGGTCGTGGACGGAGAAGATTGGGAAGTAGGCCGCTCTCTTGAGGAGGGCGGTCATGCTTTCAATCCCATACGTCTCCGGGTTGGCTCCGGGCGGTAGCGATTTCACGGGTGAGCCGGCGTACGGCTTCGAAAAGCTATTAATGTTCATATCTTATTTTGGGTCCGACTCACGTTTTCAAAGCGCTGGCGCGTGACACTTGAAGCTTGCGCAAGAACGGCGTTGACAGGTCCAGACACGTGCGGCGAGGTGTGGGACGGCGAGCGCACTAGCCGTTAGATCACCGTGTGTCCTACGATCCTGCGTACGGCGCCTCGGCCCCTGGGCACAGGGGCCAAGGCTCGGACAGAGCCTTCCGCTCTCGAGAACCGCAATCCAGCCTTGACTGCAGAAGGCTTACGGTGCGACGTCTCGAGCGAGCACGACCCGGAAGGTCTCGATCGTAAGAGCTTGGAAAGATGCGATGCTCGGGTCAAACATAGTTTTTCCCGCCGGAACGAATGTCGCCCCGAGCGCAGTTTTTACGCCGCGCGCCCCTTTAAATCGCCCCTCCCCGTTCGTGATGATGCCAGCGACCGAGACCACAAAGATTTGGGACTCGTCGGTGAGGGGTACAAGGTGAAGCATCGCCGGCCCGATCGCCGTGATCGAGCTGTTGTCGCCGAACGTCCAAATCGCCTTGGTGAACGCACTCGGCCAGAATTTGGGAACAGGACCCTCGGGCTCGCGCAAAGATCCGTCCGGCGGGTGGGGTACAATCGTCAAATCGTTGGGCGACCCCTGGGGCTCCCAAACGCCTTCGTGGTGACCGTCCGGATCACCGTTCATTTTGAACATCGCACATGCGAGCGAACTGAACCTCATATTATCGCCCTTGCTGAATTTTCCAGTCCCAACGGTATATCTCATGAATGCATGTTCGCGCGAATCGCATACCGCCGCGCTCGGTGCATCGGAAAGAAAGGAATGCGACGTCGACGCCGTCCCCGAATGCCCCGGGAGTTGAACGCCGGCGCCTCCCAGTGCCGCCGCGATCTTTTCGAGGGGAACTTTGACCTCTTTCGAGAGTGCATCGATCGCCGCAACAAGCGTCTTGTTTTCCGAATCCATCTGAGATTCTTCCTGGCCTTTGGGCCGGCTCTTGGAGGGGGACAGAACCTTCCACTGGGTAATCTCGGGCTGGCTATCGAGCAAGTCCACCGCGCTTGCGAAGAAGTCGCGCATGTAGGGCTGCGCCAGGTGGGCGTTGAGATCCGACTGGTTTTCCCACCGCTCGTAGGACATGAACAACGACGAGTCGTTTACCTCTTGCTGGACCTCGAACATCAGGCACCCTTTCTCCGAGCGGGCCGTCCCGACGAGGTCGACGATCGAACGTTTGACAAAGTTCTCCTGGCCCACCTTGGCCTTGATCCTTGCCACGACGGTGACCGGTTGCTGCTTCATGGGGCCTCCAGGCAGACGGACTCGGATCGAAACCAGGCGGGCGATTGTGGTCCCGCCGCGAATGCGAGCGGGACCGCGAGGGTGATCAACCGATCTTGTTTGAGATCTTCTCGAGGGTCTCGACTTGCCGCTTGTCGTAGTCGGCTTCCTGGCGCGGGAAGCGCTTTTCGACCCGGTAAATGAATGTCACATACTTCTCGTCCTCTTCAGGGAGCTCCCAGTGTTTCTCGTCCGTGAGCTCTGGCGGATACTTCGCGTCAGCCCAGAGCTTCGGGCGGAGGACTCCCTGCTTCGGGTCGTTGAGCTTCTTAAAGAACTTCGCGATCTTCAGGCCTCCGAAGCTCCCGCCGTTCGTCGAGTAGTTCACCACCTCCTGCTCGTTCTTCTCGAGGGTGGTCTCGAAGTCACGTTTGGTAAAAATGATGGCGTAGCTAACATATTTGAGGTCGTCTCCACTCAGGTCCTGATCATCCATTGGGCAAGCCTCCTCAGGGTTTGGAGCTGAACTAACATCGGCAACGGGTACATCCTGTCCGCCCCAGCCTGTGTCGGGCGGCGACCATCCGCTGGCCATCGGCGACGCAGCCATCGACGGTGAGACCGTCGGCCACGCGGTCGACCAGGACACGGCGTTCGGAGGCGGCGGAGACATCCCGGACGAGGTACGGGACGAAGAACTCATCGTTTGCTGGAAACTCTCGAACGGTCGCACAAAGACCACGAAACTGCGGAGGAAGAGGTCCATCGGAAGCCTCATCATCCGACCGATCGACGAAATCATGTCAGATTGATCGCTCGCTGATTGATCCATTGGTCAATCTCCATTCACAGAGCGCATTGGCAAATGAGCACGCGATAGGTCCCGATCCGCTCAGGCGTCGGCGTTGAGCAGCCAGTAGCCCAGCACCACAAACAGAAGAGCGGCGATGGCCTCGCCCCAGGGGCCTCCGGCTTCGCCGATAGGCGATGCCCGCCCCTGGAAGAGGCCAAGGACAAGCAACAGTCCGAGCACCGGGAAGTGCGCGCGCCGCAATCTCGTGGGTGATACATTCATCGGCGTCGCCGCGCACTCGTGGCTAGATCGAGTGGAGCCCGTCGCCGAGAGGGCGTCGTCCAGGAGTCGCGGGGAACTCAGTACGAGCGAAGCGATATTGTCGAATCGCCCGATCCAGTGGACGGGCTCCAGCATTCTCTGGACGTCGCCTAGGAGTCGAGTCACCCGAAAGTCCTTGAGGCCCTCAAGTACTGCGTCCCTGTGGGGTGCCAATCGGCGGACCGTCTCGTCCAGCTCAACAATCCCGCGCAGCACCGGCAGTCCATGTCGGAGTGGCCAGTAGCCGTTCTCGATGGCGAGCCGCCACTGGGCCGAGACGATCGCGGCCAGGCGCCCGCCCAGGTCATCAAATGATCCGTCGCCCGCGTCGTCCGGAACCATCTGGCGGAACAAACGGTCAAGGTCATTCAGTAGAACTCGTTGATGGGTTCCGTCAAACTCCTTCTGAAGGCTGTCGAGTGCCTTTCGCGGTTCGTCAAGGGCGACGGCGATCAGGTACTTCAACAGCGCCTGGCGCGTCTCGCTTGGCAGGATCGCGAACGTCCCCTCATCGATGGCGAGTCGCGAACGTCCCAGCGCGAGCGCGTTCTCCGCGCGCAGATCCATGGCGATCAGGCCACCGTCGAACGCGTGGCGCAGCCAGATCTCGCAGAGCAATCGTGCGGATCCATCAGCCCCTCCGGTGTCATCTGCGGCGTGCGCGTTGTCGAGAGTCGCAGCCGCGCTGAGCCGCTTGCCCGCTATGTGTTCCAGGACCAAAACGCGCGACGTGGACAGTTCACGGTAAACTGTGGGGATACTCAGGCAATCGAGTTCCTGCGCGTCACGACGGAGAAAATCGAGGGCTTCGGCCAAGGCAAACCCGTCGGTCGTGGCGGCTAACGTTGCCCGAAAGTCATCAATCGACTGAAGGAAGAGACGGCCGTCGGCGAAAAACGGACTAACGATGTCACGCAGCAACGCAAGCAGCTTGACGTCGAACTCGGCGTCCCGTTGCGAGCGCGCAACGCGGACCACCACCGCGCGGCCGCTCTTGAGCCGTCCGTGATGGCGCTGAAACAAGAGCCGGGTGTCGAACGGCGCGTGTTCGAGCGCAGCGATGGCGTCCGATTGGCTTTTGGACGACCCATCGCGCTTCTTCGCTCGCCCGGTCTCGGCTCGCACGATCGCCTGGACATGCGCCGCCGGCATCGGGACGACCTCGCGGCCAAGCGCGGCCAGTTCGTGGCGATACGCCTGCGGCAACAGATCGCCGCGGGCAGAAAGGTAGACGCCGTACGACGCGAAGACTGGCCCGAGATCGGCCAGTGCGCGGCAGAGCGGCGCGAGTCCTCGATCTCGCTGACCATCGCCAGGAGCGTGCCGATGTCCGGATGTCCGGGGCGGGACCGCACAATTGGCCCGTCCGCGGAGGCGGTTGAGAATCTCGGCACGGCGCTCCCGCATTCGCTTTCGCCGCAAATTGATCATGGGTGGTTCGCGGCGCCGGAAATTGCGGCCTGGTTTGACGCGCTGCCGATCGGAGTCGCCGGGCCTGCGAGAACCGTTCTTTCACCGATCGTTTGGGGCACATCGAGACTGGCGGCGGACCGATCAATCTCGTCGATCACACGGGCGAGTTCCCCGGCTTCAATTCTGCCGTACACCTTCTTCCGCACTGCGCCGGCACGGTCAAGTACGAGCGTGTAGGGAATGGCAGCGCCATCGAACCGCATAAATATCTTTTCGTTGCCAAGGGCTACGGGATACTTGATGCCGCGTTCTTTTACGAAGCGGCTCAGGTTTTCGGCGTCCTCGTCCAGCGCAATCCCGAGCACGAATGCCCGGCCATCCCGGTGAATTTCAGTCAGATCTTCAGACTCCTTGAGGCAAACGCTACAACTGGTCGACCAGAAATTGACGATTGCGATCTTGCCCTTCAAATCGTCCCTTGTAACCTTCTTCGTGGTGCCGCTGACCGCCGGCAGGCTGAAGGCCGGGACTAGGTCTCCGATCTCGATTGAGCCGGGTTCGCTTCCTCCACAGCCGGCGACGAGCGCGGACGTCGAACAAGCAAGCAGCGTGATGCAGATTCGTTTCATCGTATAACTCCGCGTGTTTCAAGCTCTTCACGGCGAGAACAATGCGACGTATGGCGGTCGCGCGCTTAGGCTACTCCTCGACCGCCCCCCATCCATCTGCAACCGGGTCCACGTCGGCGGGCGGCGGCGAACTCGTCTCCTTGCCTGGAGTTCCTGAGGCTCCACAGTCCCCGCACGGTCTGGAGGAGCTCATCTCTTCCATCCACCGACGAACTCGCTCGCCTGCCTGACCCGCCGCGCCGGACGGTGGGGAAGTGCCGTCCACAGGATTCATGGGTGCAAGCGTCAGGAACCGAAACGTGAGGTCGACCATCTCGCGCTGCACCTTGTCGCCGGCCTGAAACGCTTCGCGGAGCGCGTCGTCGGTCCGGTCGACTATCACCTGCGTAACTGCGTCGAGCGCCTCAATTGTTGGGTTCGGTCCGCCGTCGCGAGATCGGCGGAAGGCGTGCAATACTGTCTGCATACCAAATACCGACAGCGCCAGACCGGCGCTTAATGTCGACTTGGTAAGATCTTTCATGAATTAGCTCCTTCGGTAGCTGAGTCTCGTTGCAACGGCTCCCGCCCACCGCCCCGCGCCAAGTCGCATCGCCGCGGCAACGGCCACAAGCAACTCCGCCGTTTGCAGATTTGGTCCGATGCAGATTGAATCGTGGGTCGTGAACGCAAGACAGAGGGCAATTGCGCTAAGAAGAAGAGGCCCGTCTCCGCCTACCTCGCTTCGAGGACCGAGCGTCCAACTCTCATGCACTCGAAGCCGAGAGTCAGCCGTCTGCTCGAGAGCCGCCGCGATCCGAAACATTCCGTCGCGGACCAAATCGACACTTGCCTTGCTGCTACTGATCAACGTATCATGTGAGACTAGCATTCGCCGCGCATGCCACGCCAAGTGGCGGCGGCAGGCCGTCCCAAGATAGTGACCGGAATCAAAACCTGGCGCGAACCGTCGGACTAGGCCATCGATGGCGATTGTCGATCGTATGTATTTAATAATATCTCTTTGAGGCCAGATGCGAGTCTTTCGCGAAAGCATTAGCATGTCCAGCATCACCTGAGTGGTGGTCGTCTGTAATTGCGTTCCCCCTGCCTGTGGAGAATACCACCGTTCGGAAAGGCGTTTCAGACCCGCTCGAAAGCCGGAGGGGTCCGACGTCCTGTCGATGGACGAAACATCGAAGAAACGATCGCAGAGCCCATCGGTATCCTTCCGCGCATAAGCCAGCGTCATTGCGAGCAAATTATGACGCGAATACTTACTGATTCTTCCGGTGATTCCGAAATCGATGTAGCCGATGACGTTCCCGGGGAGAATCATCAGATTCGCTGGGTGGAGGTCGGCATGGAACAGCCCGAAGCGAAATACATCGCCGAGGCAGTTATCGATCACGTTCCGAGCAAGCTGATCTGCATCGAACCCGAGCGCGGCCAGGCGAGCCTCATAGTCCGTGTCCTGCCGGCCAAGCGTGCGCAGATGGTCCATGAGCGTGATGCCTTCGAGAAACTCGATGACCAGCAACCGCCGCGTCGTGTATCCGGGAAGCACGTAGGGAACGTATTGACTAACGCTTCCCTCGGCGTTCCGACGGAGCTGCCGCATGAACGCGGCCTCCTGAGTGAAGTCGAGCTCGTCACGCGTCCAGGCGGCAAATTCGGTCAACGGGTCGATCAGGAATGAGAGCGCTCGGATCCGGAACGTTTGCACGAACCATACGGTCAGCCTCATGAGCTTCGCATCTCTGTCGAAGCACGCCCGCGCATCGGGGCGCTGAACCTTCACTGCAAGCTTATGCCCCGCCTTCCACGCCACGTGAACTTGCCCAATCGAACCTGAAGCGAGCGGCACAGGGTCGAAGCGGTCAAACAATGTAGCCGGTTCGTGGCCGGTCTCCTCTCGAATGACCTGGCGGACCTGGTCGCTCGGGAATGGGCTGACGTGATCGAGTAGATCGTATAGCGCCTCACAATACGAACTGGGCACGATATCGGGTTGCATGGCCAACATCTGGCCGAGCTTAATGAACGAGCCCCCGAGATCCTCGAAGATGGTTCGAAGACGCATGGGGCCGGTTAAAGCGGTGGACGGAACCCTGCGCGCGAGCCAGCCGCACCGGACGACGAGCGCGCGCGCGTAATGAGCAACCGCGTGACCGAGCAGCACGGCCAGAATCGAATACAGGCGAAGTACAGAGGTCCAGAACATACAGATTTACGAAACCGTCGGTTCCAGGTGCTCGGATGTGGCCGCCCGAACAATGCCGAGAGCGGGTTGGGACGGCGATCCACTGAAATCCGTCCTATCGAAGATCGAACCGAAAAACATGGAGCGCCGCTTGCTGCGCATCGCATCGATTGTTCTTTGCATGTGATCGTGCACATTATTGCCGATCCGCCGGACAATCTCAGGGTCGTCGGCAGCCGTGGCTGAATACTCCGCGGTCACATTAATAGGTGGCAAAATTAATAAATGCCACTTCGATGGCAATGGCACGGGGAGCAACGGGAACGTCGGCGTGATCGGGAAGAACGGCCATTCGGTGTAGCGCTTCCACCAGGACATTTCGACTTTTGCCAAAATCGGGAAGGTTTCAGCGGTCCCGAGGAAGACAAATGGAATAATCGGTATTTGGTGGCGCAATGCCATCTTCACGAAATCCATACGGCTAAACCGTTCGATTCGGTAAGCCTCTTTGTACAGCCGGAACGCGCCTCGAATGCCCTCCGGAAAGATCCCGAGCAACTCGCCTTCTACGAGCACGCGATCGGCGTTCTCCTGCGAAGCGACCACGCCGCCGAGCTTAGTGAGAAACGGGGCCAGGAAGGGGAATTTCACGAGCGCTGGGTGGATGAGGAAACGCGGAATGCGACCCGCTTGGGTGGCGAGGAGATGGACCATCATCACACCGTCGAACGGCATGAAGCCACGGTGGAGACCCGCGAGAACAGCGGCTCCGGTGCGCGGTATGCGCTCGAGTCCTCGCACTTCAAGTCGCCAGTAGCGGCGCCGAAAGAAGTCGATCAGCGGGCGGCTGCGTACGTGGATGAAGTGGGCATCCATCCCGAACGCGTCATCTTCCCCCATGGGTGCGGCCAACTCAGCGGCGATTCGCCTTTTGGCCGACCTTGCGGAGGCAGCGGCTGACGCTGATGTGATTCGGTAGCGAACTCCAAGCTCCTGCACACTCCCACCGTTGTCCACGGTCCAGGAATAACGAAGAAACTCCTGCTGGGATGATGACGCAACCGGCAGCCATCGACGCAACGACCAGCGAGCCAATCGCTGTACGCTGCAAGGAAGCGACGCACAGCGCACACCGGCCGCACGAAGCCCCTTACGTAGCGGAACGACCGTGTCCGGCGCAACGTT
The DNA here is from genome assembly GCA_027451445.1 of Singulisphaera sp. Taxonomy (GTDB): domain Bacteria; phylum Planctomycetota; class Planctomycetia; order Isosphaerales; family Isosphaeraceae; genus DAIDJG01. Next base: position 24,610 of record DAIDJG010000474.1, on the reverse strand, counting down.
GTACGTCCCTGTCCTGCCGCTTTCCACCGCGCAGACGACTGCCTCGGCGAGGTCGGAGGCATGGACAAACTGGACGGACGGGTCGTACCCGCTCAAGGTCAGCGCCCAACTGCGACTGAGTAATCGGTTCACCCAGTCCGTGGCTCCAGGTACTACCGTCATTGCAGGACGAAGGACCGTAAGCTGCAGCGTGCCGGCCTGCTCGATCGACTCGCGGGCGAGGCATTCCAGGGCACGCCACGCCGACGCGACCGCGTTCGGTCGCCTTGCTGAAGGCGGCCGCGACTCGAGGAGCATCCCCGGGTTGTGGTAGTCGGCACCATATGCGAATGCGCTGGAGAGGAGTACCACCCTGCGCACGCTCGAACGGGTGCACGCATCGAAGATGCTCGCGACGCCCGTCAGGTCGGGTACAAAGTCCGTCGCCCGTTCTGACAGCGGCGAGAACACGAAGATGGACGGTCGATATTCCTCGATCGCCGCGCTCAGCGAAGCGAAATCGCCCGAGGCACCGTTCATCGCCTCAACGCCACTCAGCGCATTGAGCCGAGACGTGATCAGGTCGGCCAGCGGCCGCCTCGGCTCATACACCAGGATTCTCCGGAACGTCGGGCCGTTGCTCATTGCGGACGTCCTCCCAGCCCCGAATCGACCGTCGAGGTCAAGATGTGGCGCCCGGAGTTTGGACCAGCAGGATCGTAGCTCTCGATCGGCCCGCCTTCCGTGATCCGCAACCAACGGTCTGGCATCACGCTTTCAAACGTCTGCTCACCGCCTGACGGCCAGTGGATCGTGACCGTCACGGGCGAAGACTGATCACCCAGCCCAAAGTAGAGCCGGTGATCGTTCTGAGACGCGTAGCCGCCCCCGGCGCTGACATGCCGCATCGCCCGACGGGGCTTGCCATGTTCTGGCGTTGTTTCGATGCGCACCTCAGCCCCTAGAGCGGCACGGTTGCTCCGCGTGCCAACGAGTTCGATTGACAACCAATGGCGCCGCTGGCCGAGGTCATTGCGGTAGAGCACGGGCGGACTGCTGGGCTTGCCGCAGTCGCCAGGGTTCGTGTTCATCACGATGTCGAGGTCTCCGTCGTTGTCGAAGTCGGCGAAGGCCATGCCCCGACCGTCGGCGATGCTATCGGCGCCAACCGCGGCGGCCACATTCGCAAACCGAGGCACGCCCTCCGCGTCGAGCCCTTCATTCCGGAGAAGCACCTTGCGCTCATAACCGTTCCAACTCCGTTCTCCACGAAATGAATCCTGGTAGTATTGTCCTGATTTATATGTGCGAATGTGCGCAACTGCGCTCCTTACGAAGGGCAGTCAGAGATCATCTTCGGTTTTTCCAGTGATCCAACCATTGACTGCGTAGATGTCCTGTAGTCCGTCGTTGTCGAGGTCGGCTATTTGCGAGCTCCAGTACCACCCGTGTGGGTTTGCCTTGCACTTTTCGGTGACGTCCGTGAACGTGCCGTCGCCGTTGTTCAGAAACAGAGAATTGCCCCGAATCACGCGCTCGCCGAGGGTTTGCCAGTCCCAGCCTGTCAGGCCGAGGAGCTCGCGGTAGAGCGGGTAGTCGTCGACGATCGTTCCTTCCTGGAGACTCGTTACGAAATAGCGCTGCAGCGTGACGCCGTTTCCGAACCAACGCTGCCCGCTGTGCACGCTGGCGACATAGACGTCGAGATCTCCATCGTTATCGATGTCGGCGAACGACGCACTCATGCCATAGCCCAGGTTGGTCGTGCCGGCCTGGCGAGAGACGTCAGTGAACGTCCCGTTGCCGTTGTTCCGGAACAAGGCGTTCCGACCGAAGTCGTTGGCGACGTAAATGTCCTGGTCACCGTCCCGGTCGTAATCGGCGAAAGAAATCCCCAGGGTCAGCCCGCCTTCGCGGACGCCTGCGCTCTCGGTCACGTCGCGGAATTGGAGTTGTCCCTCGTTATGAAGGAGCGAGTTACCCTCACCGTTTCGCGTGTAGAAGTTGGTCGTCGGCAGGTTCTTGCGCGGGTCGAGATAGCGGCCGAGGTACAGGTCGACCTTACCATCGTTGTCGTAGTCGGCCGCCGCGGCCGTCGCCACCCAGACGCCGCCGATATTGGCCGTCGCGCTCACATCCGTGAATCCCCGATGGCGCCCCTGTGAGTCGCGGCCTTCGTTCCGAAAGAGGTAGTTCGGGCCCGTGCTTCTGCCCAAAAACAGCTCGCGATTCCCGTCGTTGTCCAGATCCACGAGAAGAGCGACGTGGACGGCCTTCAAGTCAGCGGGAAGGCCGACCATGGTCGTCACGTCCTCGAAAGTTCCATCCCCCTTGTTGCGATAGAGACACGGGTGTGCGCCATCGGCAAAAAAGATATCACATAAACCGTCGTTATCGTAATCGGCCGCGGCGACGCCGGCCGTGGCGTATTTCATGATGCCGAACTTCTTCGGAAACCATTCGGGCTCGAGCAGCATCGGGTTGTGCCCTGCCTCGAAGTCGATCCCGGCTTGCTTTGTCACGTCGACGAACCCTTCCCCCGCGCCGATGACCGTCTGCCCCGAGATCAGTTCCTTGCCCATAATCGTCCAGCTCGAGCCGAGGGGCCGGAGCCGGAACCGCAGGGTGGTCCAGCTTTCCCTGGTCCTGCGTTCGGGCGTTGACCCACGGAGCCAAAGGACGGCCCGAATCACGGCTGAGCCGTCAGCGTTCAGCGATTCGATGGATGCGATCCGAATCTTTCCCGATTCGATCGTGGCAAACCGGCTCATCTGGCTCTCGGTCTGAGCGCGAAGCCCGACCGGCGTCATTGGCGCGGCGCTTGACGACGTCCACGCGTAGACATCGACTCCATCGCGACTGGAAACAAAGGTCTCGTCCCAGGAACCATCGCGCTCATCCACGTACCGCGCGTCGTGCAGCTTGACAACGGTCCCGACGTCTCGTGATTTGAGTCCATCCACATAATCTTTGAAGAATGTATTCAGCGATGTTCCCGTCGACGCGAGCCGCTGAGCGCGTCCTTCGACCCGATCGAGATAGAGCTTTGCGCCGACTCCGGCCGCCATGAAGACGAGGAGGAGAGCGAGTGCCGCGCGACGGAGCCGGCGCCCTGGGCGAGACCGTAGTTGCTGGCCATCGGTTTTTCCTTTACCGGGTGCTGGCACTGCAATCGGGTGGTTCATTGCCCCCTCGCTTTCGGACGCTCGGACAACGCGGTCACCGGGGGCCTGCGCCTCGAAACGGGCGTGCTGGCCCCTCGCAGACTGACCGTCTTGTTGAAGAACGGGTTGATCTCAACACCCGAGTACGTACGAGTCGGCAGACCCGGCCAGGTCACGCGCACCGACTCGACGACCCGAGCCTCTCCGAGTCCGAAGTGCAGCGTATAGTCGGACTGCGAGGCATAGCCCGCTCCCGCCTCCACCCAACGGCTCACCGTCCGGGTTCCCGATCCAAGGCGGACAACGACGTCGACCCGCGCACCGAGGGGATCGCGACCGCCTTTGGGCGTGGCTGGCCCGAGATCGATATCGAGCCAGTTCCCGCACTCGGTTTGGCTGTTGATGTAAATCGTCGGGCTCGCGTTGTTGTTGCCGATCACAAGGTCAAGGAGCCCATCGCCGTTCAGGTCTGCCACGGCCACCCCCCTTCCGTCTTTGAGTGCGTCACAGCCCATCGCGCGCGCAACATCCGTGAACCGTCCGTCGCCGATGCATTCGTAAAGAAGCTTGTTTTCATACCCATTCCAGGAATTGTCGCCGATAAACTGGGGGCTAAAGAAAAATCCATGTTTATATTTACTGATGTGTGCGACCGCACCATTGATAAACGGTAGTCAGAGATCGTCCTGATTCTTTCCACTAATCCAACCGTTAGAGACGACAATATCGAGATCGGTATCGTTATCCATATCAAGCAGCGCGACGCCCCAGGACCAACCTGCGCGGTCTGTGCCGCTATCCTGGATCTCGCGGAACGTGCCGTCGCCCTGGTTGAAAAAGAGCGAGTTGCCCTCGCCGATCATCTTTCCCAACTTGCGCCAGTCGTCCCCGAGCAGGTTGTAGAGGTCGCGCATCTCGGCGAAGTCGTGGGAGAGCCAGCCGCTTCTCCAGAGGTTGCGACCGTACTGCCAGAGCGTAACCTCCTCTCCAAACCAGCGCTGATTGCTGTTGATGTTGCTGGTGTACAGGTCGGGGCGGCCGTCGAAGTTCATATCACCGAAGGCCAGGCCCATACCACCACTGAAGTCGAGGACGCCGGCGGCCTTGGTGACGTCAGTGAAGGTGCCGTTGCCGTTGTTCCGGTAGAGGATCTTGCGGCCGAAGTCGTTGGCGACTCCCAGGTCGACGTGGCCATCGCCGTCAAAGTCGCTGGCCGTCACCGCGAGGGTCCAGCCCGTGTCGCCGGTCCCTGATGCCGCGGTCACGTCCTCAAACCGCCGACCGTCGACATTGCGGTACAGCCGGTTGGGCTCCCCATTGGTCGCGTAGAACGGGATGTTGGGCGACGCCTTGAACGCGTTCCCGTTGCTGCCGACGTACAGGTCGGGGCGACCGTCGCCGTCGTAGTCGAAGAAGGTTGCCGCTGTGGCCGGAATCACGAAGTCGAGTCCAGAACCGCGACTTGCGTCGGTGAACGTGCCGTCGCCCCGGTTGATGAAGAGCCGGCCGGGCGCGAGGTACCGGACGACATAAAGGTCTCGATCTCCGTCGTTGTCGATATCCACGAACAAAGCACACTGGGCCTGGTCAATCCCGTCGAGGCCGGCTTCCGTGGTCACGTCGCGGAACGCGGGAAGCGCGGAGGACGCGCCAAGATTCGTGACGTTCTTGTAGAGCCGGCTCTGCAGGCCGTCCGAAAAAAAGAGGTCCACGAGCGTGTCATCGTCAAAGTCGACTGCACTTATCCCACCTGAAGAGTGCTGGATAACCGCGAACTTGAGCGCATGTGTTGATGGATCGAGTTTGGGGTCGCGGCGGTGGACATAATCGACGCCGACCGTGGACGGAGTCGGGCTAAGGAAGCCGTTGGCGAATCCGGCGACGCGCTCGCCACCGACGAGCTCGTCGCCTACGATCCGCCAGTCTCTGAGGCCGCTCGGAAGTGTGGCCTTGCGCAGCCGCCAACGAAAGAAGAACCGGTCTTCAAGCAGACGGCCGTGATGGTCGCGACCATCGAGGATGTACTTCACCGTGATGACGGCCGACTCATCGGGCACCACATCTTCGATCAAGTTGATCTTGCATTTGACGCTCTTCACGTCGCTCAGACCGGCGAGGTACTCGGCGAACTCGACCGAGAGCTCCGCGCACCGGTAGTCGTCTCGACCGTTCGCTTCGAACCGACTGAGAGCGGCCGAGCCGAGATCAACTTCCGGGCCGAGTTTCCAGTGTCCACGCCCGGGCGAGCGGTAATCCTCAACGTAGGCGGCGAGCACCGGACCAAGGTCGCCACTCTGTTGCGCGCGAACCAGCTCCTGACCGTAGTGTTTGAGGAACAGGTTGATGCTCTGGCCGCATTCGAGGAACCGCGCGTGCTCAGTGTCGAGCCGCCTCATGAAGCGACCGGCGTAGATGGTGCCGATGCCAGCAACGACCGCCAACATGAGAGCGACCACGGCCGCACCACGGATCCACGTCTTCCACCGTTTCACGAGCAGACCTCCTTTTGAACCGTGGAGGCGCTCAGGTCCAACGATCGACGTCCGGCAAGTACGGGTCTGACGCCGACCCGCCGAGAAGACGAGGAGACGCCAGTGATGAGGCCGGCGACCCGCATCGCGGAGACGATGACCGGCGTAATACCACCGCCGGGACGAGTCCACTGACCGACGAGATACAGCCCTTCAACGGGCCCCCGAATGTCGGGCCGATTCGGGCCGAGCTGGTCCGGCGACATCTCCCAGCCGAGCATCGCCCCGCGGTCGTTGAGCGTGAAGCGATACGATGTCATCGCCGAAGCGCTGAGTTGAACGTGGATCCGTGCCGTTGGCGGCAAGAGTTGCCGCAAGTAGTTCATCACCTCGGTCTCGAGGGCAAGCTTGTGGCTACTCCAATCGTCCACGGAATCGAAGTCGATCTCCGTGACTTTTTGCACAATCAAGACATGCCCCCCGGGTGGTGCGAGCGCCGGCTCGTAAAGGCTGGGCACGAAAAGCTTGAAGCGAAACGCGTCGCTGCCCACTCGCTCGGCGTCCCAGTCGCGCCAGTGGTAGCCGTGAATCTGCTCGAGTCGCTCGGTTGGCACGTTTTCGACACCGAGGTGGATCAGGAAGCACGGATAGGTCGAGCGCATCGCCGCGAGTTTCTCGCGATACGATCCGTCCACCTCGTCAGCCGAAAGCAGTTTGAGCACGGTCTGTCTGAGGTCCGCGTTCGACACAACGACCGCAGCCTTGATGGAGCGTTGCGTGCGTTCGCGGAGCGCGCCGGTCTCAATTTGAACGCCCTTGACCCGGCCGTTGCGGGTCTCGATCCGCACCACCTTCGATTTGAGAAGGATATGTCCACCAAGCTCCTCGAAGCGCCTCGCCAGCGCGTCGGCGAATCGTTGCGAACCTCCTTGGGGATAGTAGTTGCCCAGGAAATACGAGAGTCTGAGCATAGAATCAAATATAAATGAAGTGCGTCCGGGAGGCGCACCCCAGTGGGGACAGTCGGCCGTGAGGAGCAGTTTGAGGCGCGGCGAGGTAAACCACTGGTTGAGCGCATCCCTTACCGTGAGCCCTGACTCCGCGTCGATGCGGCCCGTCGCGAAATCCTCGAAGTATTCGAGTATCCCGAGGAAATAGAGCCGCCGGACCTGTCGGAAGAACCCGTCGATCGCCTCCGCTTCTCCGGGAAACTGCAGCTTGAGTTGCTGGAGGTAAGCCGCTTCGCCGGCAGGCACGGCGAAGGTCGAACCGTCCGGCAGATGGAACTGGTCGACCGGGTCCATCTTGATCCACTCGGTCTCGACGCCGAGTTCGGCGAGCAGGCGTCCCGTGATCGACGTGGCATTGCCGAGGAGGGGGTAGAAATGGCTGGCGGCATCAAACGTGTAGCCGCGGCGCGTGAACGTGGAGCAGTAGCCACCCACGACCGAATGATGCTCGATCAGCAAAACGCGCAGACCGGCCTTGGCGAGCAGATTGCCGCAAATCAGGCCGCCAATCCCCGCGCCAATGACGACGGCGTCGTAGTCGTCGGCAAGCCCGCGGGCGGAGGCTAACGTGCGGAATGCCCGGTTCATACGCGCACCTCGACTTCCGCCGCCGCCGCGCGATGAACTGGGTTTCGCTCTTCAGGACGATTGCGACCGTAAGCCTCATGGGCCGCGGCCATTTCGCCGCTGGCGATCGCCGCGCCCATCGACAACTCGCCGGCAAGGACGGTAGCGGCCGCGATCTCGGCGAACCTCCGCGCCCCTCCCGTACCGGCGCAACCGAGCATTCCGAGGCATTCGTGGCTGGTCGCGAGGTGAGTCCCGCCGCCGACGGTCCCGACAGTCAGGGAGGGAAGGGTCACGTTGATATAGAGGTCTCCCCCGACGGTCAGGTCGAAGGCCGTGAGACCAGTGGCCGCGTTGGCAACGTTGGCAACGTCCTGGCCACAAGCGATAAACAGAGCGGTAAGGCCGTTGGCCAGGTGTCCGTTGTATCCCGCCACGTTCGCCGCCGCTTGACCGAGCATGGTGCGATGCCACATGTCGAGCATCATGATGGGCGTCACACGGAGGTACTGCTTGAGCAGGAAGGCCGGCACGATCGCCTCAGCGACGACGGTTTTCCCCTTGCCCCCGGCGAGCGCGGTCCCGCCCGAGCGCTTCTCGGAGCACGCGCCGGTAATGACGTAGTACCGCCTCGCTGCCGCCCGGGTCATAAGCCAGCGACAGGCTGCGTCAGTAGCTCGCATGATCATATTCATGCCATGCGCGTCGGCCGTGTGGTAGACGAAGCGCACATAAACGTCGCGGCCGATCAGCCGTGGTTCCAGCCGGACGAGCTTTCCGTGCCGGGTCGTGGCTTCTGCGACCATCCGGACATCATCAAAGAGATCCGGCAGTGTCTGGACGAACGAGCTGGCCGCCACAATCCCGTCGAAGCCAAAGACCGGCGTGATGCTGTTTTCGTCGATGATGACTCGGGATGTGACACCACCGGAGCGAGTCAGGACAACCATTCCGCGCTCAAAGGAGCGGACCAGAGCGCCCTCCGTAGTTGCCAGTGGAACGTAGTGGACGCGTTCCGAGGATTCACCTTTGACAAGGAGCGGTCCGGCGATTCCAAGCGGCGTTTGTGCCGCTCCGATCAGGTTTTCGATGTTGCCTCGCACGGACTCGGTGTCGAGCGAGTGGTGGCCGACGTGCCCCAGCGCCGTGTCGGTTCGCTCGGCCACCCACTTGCGTCGTTGTGCGACATCGCCAGGGCTGCCCAGACGCGGTACTAGGTCCAGTGTCGGAGATACGGATCCGACAGTGTGACCGGTCCGTTGGCTCATCGCGAGGCTCCACGTGAAAAAGTTGCTGACGCTTAGCGCTCTGCGTTAGAGGCAGAGGAGGAAAGCGACCAGGTCTTCCTTCTCTTGCTGGGTCAGCTTCAACTCGAGCACGACGTTGAAGAACTCGACTGAGTCGTGCAGCGTCGGGCAACGGCCGTCGTGGAGATACGGGGGCGAATCCTTGATGCCGCGTAGGCCAAACGTCTTGACCGGCCCTTCGGGCCGGCCTTTATAGAAGCGCTCGACCTGAAGATCGTGCATATAATCATCGGCAAACGCCGGCCCGTAGTGGCACGTCGCGCATTTTGCTTTACCGTGGAAGAGCGTTTCGCCGCGTAGCTCTTGCACGCTGGCTTTGGCCGGAATGAGCTTCATGAGCGGGCTGAGTTTGGGCGCGGGGGGATTGTCGATGAGGGCGCAAAAGTCCCCCATGCGGTTGGTGATCTGCCGCTGCGCGCCGCGGGGCCCAATGGCCTGCATCAGGCCTGGGTCGCCGTCGAAGTACTCCTCCACCTCACAGAAGTGGTCGAGGCTGCGGACCGACCGCTTCAGCGAGAGTTGCATGAGGTTGAAGTTGCCCCGCATTGTCGGCGTATCAACGCGCAGGCGTGCCTCGTTCGGGCGCGAATCGGGGGTCAGCTCAATCGCGCCGTTGGTGTGGCCGTTGACGTGGCACGACATGCAGCTCACGCCCGCACTGGCGTCGGCCGTGACACGATGTTCGGTGTGGTTGAACCATGTGGTTGGGCTGGGCCGCAGCAGTTCCTTGAGACCCTCCATTTGCTCGGCGGTGAGCAGTCCGTCGAACATTTCGTAGTAGTTGCCAAGCGTGATCTCCTGACCTTGCGTGATGTCGCCCAGTTCTTTGTGGATCGTCAGGAAGAGCGGAGGCGGGAATTCTGGTAGATAAGAATCCGGAATGTCGAAGTCGACGTCGATCCGGGCATGTTCGGGATGGGCTTCGACCCACATCGAGGGGAACAGCATGTGAGCCGTGCTCTGAAGTGGGTGCGCGAGCGGCTTGTACGGGAACAGGTCGCGGTCCTTGATATCGTCCGGAGAAAACTCGGCGAGTGCTTCATAGGAGCGGACGTCCCTCGGAAGTCGCGCAATGGGTCCCGCCGGGACGGCCTTGCGCCCGCCCGACATCAGGGCACCCTCGATCGTCTTGCCCGAGAAGTCGTAGCGCGATGCCATGTAAGCGCGAACGTCGGCCATCAGTTTCGGCTTCTGCTCCCGATGCAGTTCGATCCATTCGCTAAACGGCATGCGAAGCTGAGGTGAGCCCCACGACGAACGCCCCTTGCCAGCGTAGCGCCACAGGTCGAACGGGGTCCTCATCCCTTCAGTGCAGGGCTGCGGATAAGGCTCGAGCTTCGAGACGTGTGACGTCCCCAGGCCGTAGTCCGAGGGTAGTGTGCCTGACGCCACGGCGCCCGGGCTTTGCTTCAGGTAGTCTAGGCCCCCCGTACTCTCTGACGAGACGCGCCGGCTCGCGGTGAGCACGGTGCGATGCTTTTGATCGCGTACCTCCTGTCCGGATGCGACAAACACCGCGCCGCAGACTGCACCGAGACCAACAAAAAGCATTCCACGGGACGGGATCCTCGGCTTCTGGTTCAACATCGCGACTCTCCGGGTTGGTTTTCAAGTGGCGTCAAGGCTGTCTGAGACCGAACTTGAAGCAAGCGCCAGCGCGCTCGAATGACCGTCGAAGCTCAACGAGCTGATCAGCCCGATTCGAGGCTCGCCGGCGCGCACCGGTGCGTCCTGCGGCCTGACGGCAACGACTCCGGTTGGTGTGGCACAGACGACAAGCGGAGTGGGAACGCATCCTCGACGGAGGGATCCAATCAACGCGGCGCACTGGATCGAGCCTCCGGCACCGAGTGCCTCGCCGATCTGGCCCTTCACCGCACAGATAGCCGGCGGCTCAGGCTCGGACTCGAAGACGGCACTCAACGCGAGCGCCTCGTGCCGGTCCAGGCGTGGGATTCCATTCGCTGCGGAAAAGATGGCATCGACGCGGCCCGGCCCGAGATTCGCCGCACCCAGAGCGCCGCGAAACGCATGGACCACCGATCGTACGGAGCGTCTTTCATCCGTACGCTGGGACACATCGAACGCACGTCCGCACCCAAGAAATTCCGCGAGCACAGTCGCACCGCGCCTGGCCGCGGCGCCTGCCTCTTCCAGCACCAGCAAAGCGGCCCCTTCAGAGAGTGTCATACCATCGCTCGCGGGCTCGTAAGGGCGATGCCGCCCGCTCGGGGACAGCAAGCCCGATGCCGCGAACGCGCGCATGGACACGTCCGAAACCTCCTCGACGCCGCCGGCCAGGATGCAATCAGCCCGCCCGCTGAGAATCACCTCGCCGGCGCACGCGATGGCTTCGAGGCCCGAAGATGCACCCGTCGCGAACGTACGGTTTATTCCGCGGAGCCCGTGCCAGATCGCGGCCTGGCCGAGCGGTGCGTTGATCACGGTGTTGGCGAATGCCTGCGGACTCACGAGCGCCGGTCCCTCCGTGGCCGCCTGCCGGTCAAACCGCATGATCGTATGCGCCGTGGAGAACACGGTTCCGACAAAGAGACCGATGTCCCGGTCGCCAGGCCGTTGCGCTGGGATCCTCGCGTCGGCCAGCGCAAGCGATGCCGCAGCCGTGAGCAGCCGGGCCGGGCGGTCAAGCGGGTAGGTGTTGCGCCCGGCAAGGTGCGGGTCAAGGAATTGAGGGTCGACCGGACCTGCCGCAAGACCACCCTGGCTCAACCCATCAACGAGTGCGCCCAGCGAGTCGCCCAGGCAACACACAACCCCGACACCGGTGATGAAAACGCGGCGACGGACAGCCACGGCTCAGCCCTTCCACTTCCGGAACAGCACGGACGAGTTTGTTCCACCGAACGCATATGCATTATTCATGGCAACGTGAACGCTCATGCTGCGGGGGAAGTTGGGAACACAGTCGAGCGCACAGTCGGGATCAGGGATTCGGAAGTTGACGGTGGGCGGGACCTGGTCGTTCCGCACGGCCAAGGCGCACACGGCAGCTTCAATCGCCGACGCAGCACCCATGGCATGTCCAAGCATCGATTTGATCGAACTGATCGGCGGCGGCGCCTGGGTAAAAACGCGCTTGACGGCAAGTGCCTCGACCAGGTCGTTCGACCGGGTTCCGGTGCCGTGAGCGCTGATGTAGCTGATATCGCGGCGGTCGATCCCGGCGTCCGCAAGGGCAAGCTCCATCGCGCGGACAGCGCCCGCGCCTTCCGGGTGACCGCCGGTCATGTGATGGGCGTCACAGCTCAGTCCGCAGCCGGCCACCTCAGCGTAGACGCGGGCGCCTCGGGATCGTGCCGTGTCCGACCGCTCCAGCAGCAGAATCGCCGCACCTTCCGCGGGGATCATCCCTTGGCGGTTGAGGTCAAACGGACTGCAGCAATCACGCGCAATCGCACCGAGCCTGGCGAACCCGCTGTAGGTGATCCGCGAGAAGCTATCAGCACCCCCTGCGAGTACGTACTCCGCGCGGGCTGCGCGGAGCGCCTCAACGGCGTGGGTAATTGCGTAGTTGCCCGCGGCGCACGCCGCTGGAATCACGGACACGTCGCCACCGACGCCGAACTCGACCGCCACGTTGGACGCGATCGTGTGGCAAGGGTATCGCTCCAGAAACTCGCTCCAACTGCCATCGCCGTCGCCGGCAAGCTGGCGATCGACGGCCTGCTCGATTTCCTGGGGCTCGCCCGAGGTTGTGCCGACGCACACACCCCAATTGTCCCCCAGTTCCTTGTCGACGTTGATCCCGCCATCGCGCAGCGCCGCGGCCGCGGCGGAGAGCGCAAAGCGCGACGCGCGCCCGACGGCTGCCGGGTCGCAACGACCGGTGCCGGATGCCGGTCGAAACGCTTTCACCTCGCCCCCGAGATGCACTGCGAATCGGCTCGTGTCGAAGGAATCGACGTTCGAGATCCCACTCTCGCCGCGCAGGAGCCGGTCCCAAAACGGGCCGATTTCCTGGCCGAGTGATGTCACGAGCCCAATCCCAGTTACGACGACGGTGGGTTGCATTTTAGCCCGCTTTACGACTCAACTGGACCTGAACGAGCCGCACGGCCTCGTCAATGCTCTTGATCTGAACTTCGACGTCCTCTCCCTTCGGTTGGAGCCGGAACTCGCGCTCCACGACAACGAGCGATTCGATGACAGAGAGGGAGTCCAGCCCAAGGTCCTCAGCGAAGCGGGCGTCGTCCGCGATCTTGTCGATCGTGATCCCGGAGACCAGACTGACGGCTTCTTTCACTCGAAGTCGGATATGATCGGTGTTCATTGACGGGATATCCTCCTTTTATGGTCGCATTGGAGCAGCACCTCACCCCTCGCGATATGGTTCTAACGGATCAAAATCGGTCCAGTCCTCTCACATGAGCCGCGGACTAGCTCCCTGCTCCCCATGGGACTGGATCCGGTTCAGTTCCCCGCTCCAGTCCCTTCGTCGGGCAGCAAGCGGCGCAGTGCGAGCACGAGTCCTACGACCGTAAGCTCCTCGACGGCGCGTACCTCGATACGGACGCGATAGGTGCGAGCGCGCTCGGTTCTCCAGTCGAGGGCGAGCACCCAGAGCCCCGGAAACTCCTGAAGGAGCCGCGAGACTGCCGACGGGACGCGCTCTTCCAGGCCCACGGTCAGGACGACGACACTGGCCTCATGCTCGCGAGTTGCCACGAGGAGGTCGATTTCGTCCCGCCAATCTTCCAACGTCACAACGTGGGCACGCCGGCCAAGTCGCTGCCTGAGCCCTTCACCGAGGGCCTCGCAGAACAGGCGAGGGCGCACCGCTAGCAGGATACATGTCGGTTCCAACAACCTCACTCCTCCGCATCCGGATGAGCTGTTGGTATGACGACTCTCCCAGGCGATCGCCATGAACCCCGCGAACTATTTCTGGTCCGGTCGGGTGACCGGTCCTCGACCGAACGAAGCCAGGCTGAGACCTCGCTGCCGTTCAGCACGGTTGGACCGCGATGTGATCGCTCTCGAGCTTAAGCCCAGCGACGGGTCGCTGAGCGATCACCGAATTCCCTGGCGCGTGGTCTCACGAGACGGGGTCCGCCAGGATCCCCTGTCGGACTGCGTGACGGACGGCCGACTGGCGGTCCTCCACAGCGAGCTTTTCGATGATGCTGTGGATGTGGTTCTTCACCGTGTAAATGGACAGACGCAATTCCCGCGCGATCTGTTTGTTGCTCAGATCCCGCTCAGCGATCAGCCGGAGGATTTCGATCTCACGGCGCGTCAGACGATATTCCCGGGGATCCACCGAAGCCCGTGTCGGCGGCGCAGCGGCGGTTGATCGAGCAAACAGCCGGCTGGCCAGGTTCGGAGAGCAGTAGCTCCTCCCCGATCCCACGGACTCGATCGCCTGGCAAAGGTCCATGAGCGTATCATCATCGAGCACACAACCATCTGCACCCGCCTTCAGGCAGGATTCGATCAGATCCGGCGTTGCCGTGGAAATCATCAGAATGGTGCGCGGTCTGTCATTCGACGCGCCGAGCTTCTGCACCATAGCGAACGCCGCCGAATTCGATAGACCCGCGTCCACGAGTACAACGTCGGGGCGCTCTCCCGCGGCAGAGGCCAACTCCCCTTGCCAACCATCGTTGGTCATGGCAACGTCGTATTCTTTGTAGGCCCGCAGCGCCCACGTCAAACACTCTCGAAACAGTGGATTCCCATGAAAAATCGCGAGTCGTATTTGGGGAGGCATGTGACACCTATGGAGAAGGAAGCCGGACTCGATAGAGAACGGTAGAGAACCGACGTGCTCCAGGGCTGCCATGCCGCGGCTTACATATAGAGAAATGTTATGTAAGCCAAAGCCGTACGATGAATCCCAGCGCTGAACGCGGAACCAATCTCGTCAAAGCTGGCAACTCTGACGAGCCGGCTTCTCGAAAGCAAGAGGAATTTTTGAAAACTTCTCGCAGCCGCGCACGACCAGTTCAGGATGAGTGGGGTCAGACCACTCTGAGCATGAATTCAGACGCAATCGTTTCACTGTGCCATCTATTGCAGAACGAAGGACGTAACATGAAGACTGAAAAGCAGATCAGATCAATTTTGACCCAGGCGATTAAGCGCTATTCGGATCGTTACATCTGGACCTCCCCGAGCATTGCGGCGACGTTCGGATGTCGACCCGCTTACCTCCCAGCTTTCAAGCAATCATGGCTGCTGCTCATGTGGGGCGATCCCGCGCGTCGGCGCCTGCGTGAAGCCATCGACGTAGCTGTTTCCACCGCTATTCGATGTCGCTACTGAACTCGTGAGCACATGCTCTTCCTGCAGGCTGCAGGAGCGAAACAGAGTGTGGCATATCGGTTGGTCGACTCCATCGCCGGCGCCCTTCGTGAGACCGGCGCGCACTGACAGAGAGGCGTGCTGGTTCATCCAAGTCTCGACCTGGGCGCCCTGGAACAGGCGTTTTCCGCGGTCGACTGGGACCCTATCGAGCGGCGTTGTCTCGCGCTCGCGGTCTATGCGACGCTATCCGACCTATCCGCTCCGACAGCGGTCGCTGGCATCAAAGCCGCCGCGGCAAACCTCGCGAACTCGGTGCTTCTGCTCGAGACAGCCGGCGTTGTGTTCACGTTTAACGCGATCAACAGGATCGCCGATGCTCGACGGGTTCGACTGGAATTCGAATGGCTTCGGAATCTCCGACCGATTCGCGGATGGGTCGAACGAGTCTTTTCGTTCGCTACTGGTTTGGCATATACACTTAAATAGTCACATAAAATATTATTCGCACGACGAAGTACTCGGCAGGCTCGAGCATCTCGTGCGCGAGCGCGGTGGTGATTGCGTTCCGGCGTTTTTCCACAAACTCCGCCGGTTGCCGGCCATGCTTGAGGGAACTGCGATGCTTCTCGGCGTGAATGCGGATGCCGCTGAAATCGGTCGCAACCTTTGGATCCAGGCCGCGGCTATTGCTACGGCGACGCGCGGCACGGAGCCTTTCTCTCTTCACGATGGTCAACGCCTGGCTCGCCACGTCGTCGCTGGGCGATTGTGACGAACTGTCTTCCCGCTTGCATTTCGGCGGCACCGACGCCGATGTCGACTCACTTTGCCTTCAGTACGCCTGACGAGTGGCGAACGCGGCTTACACGATTACTGATGATGACCTCAGGCGAATTGGAGAGGCGGGACTGTCCGACTGCGAAATTCTCGACCTGACCATTGTTGCCGCCATTTTTGTTGCTCTCTCGATCATTGAACCTTTGGTCGACTCGGTTCCTCTGGAATCGTCCAGTGTCGGCGCCGACAACTAATTGATGATATTTAACTGAACTAACTAATTTGCGTGAAGAATTGGGCCGTGCCGGTACGATCGCGGTGAATACGACCGCAACCCCAAGGGACGGATACTGGTAAGAGCGATGTCCAACGGCGCCTCCGGAGGTCCACCAAGCGATCCGCAAAAAAAGGTGGACCGAGTGGCTCCCCGCGAGCCCACAAAATGGAGGCGGGCTGACGGACCGTGTTATATGGGGAGAGGCCAGGAATGGAGGCTGATAAGCTACTGAGCGTTGCAGAAATAGCTTAAGTCGGTTGCCTTCGCTGAGGTCTGAAACAAGGCGGTCTGCAGAGAGTCCGCTTCAGTTATTTCTGCAACGCTCAGAAATGTCCTTTGCCTCACGGACGGTACCTTCAGTTTACCTTGTCACTGAAAAGCCGTTGGCCAGAACGTCCGATAAGGATGTCATTATGTTCGATTGAGTCTGCCACGTTTGCCGATTGTATGGACTTTCCACATCCGTGATCCCACCGCGACGGTCGAGAGTCGAAGGGGAAAATGGCTTCGGTCCAGCACACAACGCGTGCAGGCTACCGGCTTAACTAGGAACCGTCATGGCGGTCACCCACCCAGGTGATCGGCCAGTGGTCACACGGCAACCCGGTGCCTGCTATAATCTCATTGTTCGGACGAACACCGACGTACGCAGTTGCAACTGGGGAGCGCGCTACTTCATGCAACCGTCCCCTCGAGTGCCCTCCTCATCGAAACGGAGTAGCGTGTGATGAGTCGCCTCCGTCTACCGCAGGTGGAGAATCTGGCGCAAGTACTTACCGACGAGATTCTTGCGACGGCTCCCTCACCTCACAGCCTTTGGCAGGTCTCAGCCCCAGCCGGCGCCGGAAAGAGCTACTTGCTCGCTCTCCTTCAAAAACACCTCGACCGACATTCACTGGTGCCCGTGCTCGTGGCCCCCTCGTTCCGCTCGCTTGACGCCGGCCCGAGTGCGTTGATGCAGCTCGGCGTGGGGCTGAAAATACGGGGCCGGATCAACGGCCAGTTCGACACGCTGACAGCGCCGAGCTGCCCTTGGAGTGAGAAGATTCGGGGTATCCGACAGTGGCTCAGCGAGCAGCGAATGGATGTCGTCCTGCTCTGTGACGAACCCCTCTTATGGCCGGCGGACGTTTCGGAGGAGGCTCGTGCTCGCGACCATTCCCTTGAAGTGTTCCGCGCTCTAGTCGAGTCTGCGCCCTGCCGTCGCGTCGTTGCCGGCTTCCTCCCGCCGGAATTACGAGGGCACATGCGGCGCCCGCTGGCGTTGGGTGCACCGCCTGCGACCCTCGGCGAATCCTACGCTCAGAGTTGGGGTGATCTTGCTCCCACCGCGTTCGATTTGCTTGCCGCGCTCGGGGATTGGCCCTCGCACCGATCGGTTCTGGAACTGGATCTCCTGGTTGCGTGTGCGTTTGTGACCGGCGTGCCTTCTGTGATTCGTTGGCTTCCAGAGGCTGCGACCGCGAGGGATGCCGCTCGCTTCCTCGCCGACGCCCTAACGGCGCGAATGGACATGGCCGCGGTTTGTCAAACCTGGGCGCGCCTTGCCCTGCCGCGCGCCCCATTCGACCGAGAAATCCTCGGGCTCCTGAGCGAACTGCCCTCAACCGGACCGCACGCGTGTCTGATCACGCGCGGGCTGCTCGTAGACGACGGATCGATCCTCTCGATGCACGAGGTGCTCCGGGCCGAAGGGCGAATACGCGAGTGGTTGTCCCACGAAGAGCGGGGGCGAACACACCAGCGGCTCGCGCGATATTACAAGGACCGCTTCCAGAACCGCGCGAGCCGAAACGAACCCGGGGCGGTCCTGGACGAGATGGAGGCCTTCCACCATGCCGCCTCGGCGCCGGACCGGACAACGCTCACCACGTTCCGCGCCTTTTTCGTGGATCAGCTACACACCCTCGGGCGCGTACTGTCGCAGGAGGTCAAGGATCGCGAGGGTGCCGTTACCGTCTTCGAGCGCGCGGTGGAGTGGGATGGGGAGGACGATTACGGGCACCACTACCTGGCGTTCAACCTCGATGTCCTCGGGAAAAATGCCCAGCGGGTGGAGGAGCACTACCTTCGGGCCATCGAGCTGGACGAACTGAACGTCTGGTGGCGGTCGCGCTGGATCAACTTCCTCATCACGCGAGGTCGCATCTCGGATGCGCAGGCCGCCTGGAGTGCCGCGACCGACGCGCTTGGTCTTCCGGATCAGGACGCCGACCCGAGAGTGTACGAGAGCTTGCACCTCTGGGTAGCGCGCCTACTCGTCCACCGGGGGCAGATCGACTTCGCAAACAAGGTGCTCTGGGGAATCCCCCAGGAGGTGTTCCAGGAGCACCCTGGGCTTCGCGCCATCCGGCGTAGGCTCTGCTTCCTAGTCGAGGCCGCCCGTCAACGGGCTGTCTTCCCCTTGACGATACCGCCCGAGCGGTGGTGGCGAGGCCCTCACCTGTGCGCCCTGCAGACGGAGACCGGCAAGACATTGCGGCGTTGGCTCGTCGGCCGCATCCAGGAGATAGACGACGACGGGGTCCATCTGGTCGTCGCGGAAGCTCCGACAGAACAGGCGGGGCAGCCGCACTTCCTGAGTATGTCCTTCAACTTCGCAGACTTCGATCGCTGTTCGAGGGACGAATCAGCGGCCAGATTGAAGGCGGGCCGATTTGTGGAACTCGGAGTCTATGGCGACGAGGAGATTCTAATTATCCGGGTTCACCGAGCGGAGCACTGGGAGGACCAAGATCTTCCGCCGCTCTTCCCCGACCCATTGCGATACCTGAGAGGGGATGGATGGGTAGGATGAGCTGGCCCGCGCTTCGAGACGACCTGCTCTACGTGATGGTGTTCGGACCAGGGTTCGGTGAAGCCGTCGTCCTTCGCATCCCAGGCGGGCACTGGGTTCTTATCGACAGTTGCGTGATCGCTGACCAGTGTCCCTCGCTCCAAATGCTCGACCTCGCGGGTGGCGAGTGGTCTTACGCGCTCTTGACGCATCCGCACTTCGATCACATTCGCGGCTTCGACCGCATCTTGGATCGCCATCGCGCCGGCGTCGTGGGCTGCGCCGACCCGAGAGTTGTCGAGTGGCGGGAATGGTTCGACTCACTTGATGCGGACGAACTACTGGATATGGGATTACTGGAACAGGTCATGGCCGCCATTCACACCCGCTGGAGTGGCGATGTTGCGACTCGATGGCTGCTCCGCCGTGGGGACTCCAGACCGGTGGGTACCGCCAATATCACGGTGCTGCACCCCGACGACGCCCTCGCCTCGCTACAGCCACACCCCGGGCCGAACCGCCTGTCGGCGGCAATGCTCATCGAATGGGAGCGAGTGCGCGTCCTGTTAGGTGCGGACGTGGAGCAGGCAGAGTGGGACAGAATCGCCGAAGTCTATGCGGACCTCGGGGACCACCACGCGCTCAAAGTCCCTCACCACGGGTCCCGGGGTGCCATCCACGCCTGCTACGCGACGGGGTCCCGCGACCGCTTCTGGATCGTAACCCCGTGGAATCGTAAGCGGGGGCTGCCGCGATTCGAGGAGAACCAAGGGGTCGATCTCCTGCTCCGTTCCGTCTCCCGACTGTGCCTGACGGGACTGCCTGTGGCGTACGAGTCGCAGGGGCCGGTCCCGGCTCAGGCGACGAGAGCCGCATTGCACGCCGGACATGCGCCCGCATCGCCACCCGTCCCCGTGGCAGGTGAGCACACGGCCCAGCCCATCAAGTTTACAGCCGAGTCTCTCGCCTGCCATGTTCTGGTGGGTTTCGACCGTACAGGACAGATCCAGGACGAGCGCTACGGCCGCGGTTCGGTCGTCGTGAGAGAGTAGACATCCGGCGAAGGAGGCATCGGCCAGAGTGGCGTTAACCCATGGAGATTTGGCGGACGGGTACGCGAGAAGAGAGCGCCCCTATCCGAGCTCGGCTCAGCAGCCAAGTACGACAGTCACTTCCAGCGACAATGACCCCGAGATCACTCACCACCTCCCCTGCCCCATCGAACATAAAAGTGACATTATGTTGGTCGGGTCTCCTCCGTCTCGTCAAACCGCGGGTCGTCATTGACCAAACCCGTCACATCGTCGGGATCGGTCACCGCAGGGCCAAGCTGGGCCAACCGAGCGTCGGAGGCGTCGATCAGGATGGACCGAGCCCGCGTACGTTGCGCGGCAACGACTTGTTCGCATTCTTGATGGACGGTCTTGAGGATCTTACTTCGCGCCAAGAGATCCTCGTCGTAGGCGACTTGGCAAATCTCAGCACGGCTGTTTTCCATCGACTGGTCGCTCATCTGATCGTAAACCACATCATCCAGGTGCTGGGTAATCGCCAAGTGGTGAGGGGTATTCGAGGCGACGGCCGATGGTGTCTCGATCTTGCCGTCCTGCTTGTAGAGGATTCGCGACCGCCGGACCGTCACCTCGTCGAACATCATCTTGAACGTAAAGGGACATTTGCCCCCACGCTGAATGCCAGCGCCGCCCCTGCCTTGTCGCTGTTGGAGGACGAGTTCTTTGTCTGCCTTCTCGATGAGGACCTGGAAGAACCGGCGTTGGATTTCCGGCCCCGCAACATGAACGCGCGACCCAATCGTCTCGGGGAGGTGCGAAGACCCGTGTTCTTCTGCCCAAGCGGTTCCGCGTTTCTCTTGCAGGAGCAGAACAGGCTGCGTAATCTCCGGAGTCAAGAGCATCTGCACCGTGGGCGACCGCGAGGTTCCTGTCGTCTTTGGTTGGACCGTCCTCAGGGAGGTTTCAAAGACCACGCCGGGAACGCGGTCAACAAGGGTGACGCCATGGGTATTCCTAGAACGCTGAACGTGGAGTTGGAGGCCGTCACTCCACTATGGATCGGTGGGGCCGACGCCCGGACCGAGCTACGGGCGCCGTCTGTGCGCGGGTGCTTACGGTACTGGTTCCGGGCGCTTGCCGGCGGCTTGCTCGGGGGGGCGCTGAAGGATGTTTTCGAGGCGGAGTCGGCGGTCTTCGGGAACACGTCGCGTGCCTCGTCGGTGGCGGTGCGGATGTTCGGGTCTCCGCAAACGAGCCCAAGCGTTGCCGGTGATCCCGAGCAGCTCCCAGGGCTGCACTACATGTTCTGGTCGGTCCTTCAGCAGAAGCGTGATGCAATCGTGCCGGGCGAGCGGTTCGCGATGCGGTTGCAACTGCGTCCCTTCCCGTTCGACGCGGTGGACGTGGCGGGGCGGAGAGTGGAGATGGCCGACAGCTTCGAGCTGGCGTCGGCCTCACTGTGGCTCTTACTACGGCTGGGGGGAGTCGGCGCACGCGCTCGACGGGGAGCCGGGGGAATCCGGGCCGTTGCTGAGCCTGAGAGCTGGCCCGCCGGCTTGCCGCCCCTGGCGAGTCGCGCGGCGACTCCCGCGGAGTTAGCTGCGGAGTTGGGCGCGGGGTTGCAGCGCTTGCGGCAGGTGGCCGGCTGGGAGGCGCGGCCGCCGGCCGAGCCAGCGGCGTTCGACGTCCTCCACGAGCGCGTTTGCGAACTGTACCTGCTCGACAAGACCTTCCTCTCATGGTGGGAGGCCGTCAATTGGGCCGGCGAGACATTCCGGGCCTTCCGGATCGAACACAAGCTGGACGCCAGCAGTATCGCCGAGTTGCTCACGATGGGCCGCCTGAGCGCGCGGACGATCCAGCGAGCCGTGCTGGGGCTGCCGCTCACGTTCTTCTTCAAGTCGATCTTCGCCGACCTGACCGGACGGGGTGTCGATTCTCGCGAGGCGAGGCGCAAGGCGTCGGCAACGGTGGCACCGGTGCGTGGGCTGGGGAGGAGCTCGCCCCTGTTCTTCCGGATCGTACCGTTGAAAGGCACTCCGGCCACGTATGGACTGCTCATGGGGGTCTTTCGTTCACGACTACTTCCCGATCACGAAATGACCGTCAAGCCTGGCGATTACTCGATGCGGCCGGCACGGGTGGACATGCCGGCCGACTTCTCGTTGATTGACCGCTGGTTCGACCATGTCCGAGGGCAAGGGGCCGCCCTCTGTCAAGTGGCCTTGCGTTGAACGAGCGCGCAACCGGGGTCGGGGTCGACGAGAATTGGAGGATCGCGATGTTTGCTGCTGCCGAAGGCATGTTCATGTACGTTGAATCGAGTCTGAGAGTAGGCAGCGGCGAGGACCGCCGCGAGGTAGACTTGCCGCTCCAGCGCGAAGTGGCAACCGGTTACCCGTTGCTCCCCGGGAGCACGTTGAAGGGGGTGTTGCGAGCGCGGGCGAGGTCGCTGGAGGTGCCCGCCGAGCGGCTCGGGCTGCTCGGATCGGGGCCTGAGGCCGACGATCGCCAGCCGAGCAGCGTGGTCGTCTCGGACGCGATCCCCTTGCTATTCCCGGTCCGGTCGCTGACAGGACTGTTCGCGTGGGTCACGAGCCCAGAGGTATGGGCGCGCTTCCGCCGTGACCTGACAACCTACGGAGTAACGGTCGCCGAGCCCCCGGCGTTGCCGGCGCTGGCCCCAGAGACGGCTGGCGTGGCCCCGCAGTCGCCCCTCGTCGGCAGCAAGCAGACGCTGGTACTCGAGGAGTTGAGCTTCCCCATTCAGGAGGCCGACGAGGTCGGTGCCCTGGGCGCCTGGCTGGCGGAGCAGACGTTTCCCGACGAGCCCGTCTTCGAATTTTGGCGCCAGCGGGCGGTACGCTCGGTCGTGCTCTTACCCGAAGGTGCCTATCGCTACTTCGTGACCCATGCGACCCAGGTCGTACCTCGTATCCGCATCGACCCGAAGACCGCGACGGCCGCCCCCGGCTCGCTCTGGACCGAGGAATACTTGCCGCCGGAGAGTCTCGTCTACGCCCTCGTGGGGGCCAACCTGCCGGAGACGCCGTTGCCGGGGATCAAAAAGGCCAGCGACGTGACCGCCTGGGTTCGAGGGCTGGTCCCGGGCGTTCTCCAGTTGGGCGGCGGACAGACACTGGGCCACGGCATCGTCCGGGTCCGCTGGACGGGCAAAGCCCCCGCCCGCACTCGACGAGCGGCACCAACCCGGAAGTCCTGAGGGGAGAAACCAATCAATGAACGCACCCAACGCCGTAGAACACCTGCCGCACCAGCGCGCCGCGGAAGAGGCCATCGCCGAGGCCAGAAAGGTCCCGTCGATGAACTACTACCTCCAGGTCGTCCAGCAGTTCCAGATGCTGCTCCTGCGGCACGGATTGGGACAGGCCCTGGCGTGCTTGCAACAGCGCGCCTCGGGCAAGCCCGGCAGTCCCTACAGCCTGCTCATCCGTCAACTCGATCGTTGGCTACTCACCACTCAGGCCGTCTCAGGTCGCTCGGCGCTGGCGGCGCTGGCATCCCGCGACAGCCGGTTCTACCGGGAAGCCAGCGAGCAGGCCTGGCTCTTCGTGCGCGCCCTACGCGAGATCCTCGAGCGAGACATCCCATGAACTGGCCCTGGAGAATGCCGAGGGACCTTCCCTGGGCAACACCGTACCCCTTGCCGCGTGACACCAGCGACGCACTCATGGCGGCCGGCCACTGCGACAACTTCGGCCTTTTGCTCGAGCGCTACCTGGCCTACGGCGACGAGCGTGGGCAGTTGGGGCTCCTCCGCGAGCTGACCAACCGGAAGGCTCTCATGCCGGATTACACAGGCCAGCGTGAACTGATCGAGGCCCATCACGCGCGCTGGCAGCACCTGGCCGACGAGGTCGGGGCGATCACGTTCACGGCACGCGTCCACTGGCGCGTGGTCGTTGGCCTGGGCAACAACGCCGTGCTCGGCGGCGGGATGACGCTGCACCCGATCTTCGGGTTCCCCGTCATCCCCGCTACCGCGCTCAAGGGGATCAGCCGTTCCTACGCCCAATGGGTCACGGACCGGCCCAAGGAGGAACTGGAGACCCGGTTCGGGATGGTCGACGGTCAGGAGGCGCTTCGCGGCGATCTGCTCTTCCTGGAGGGCGTGCCCGTGACCTCGCCGACAGTTGAGCGTGACGTGATCAACCCGATCTTCGGCGCGTATTACCGTGACGCCGGGAAAACACCACCGGCCAATTATCTCTCGCCCCAGCCGATCTTCTTCCTGGCGCTGGGGGCGCGCAGCGTATACCGGTTCGGCGTGGCGAGCCTCAGCGATGACCCAGAGTCCGTCGCGCAAGGTGCCCAATGGCTTCGCGGGGCGCTGACCGAGCTGGGCGTGGGCAGCAAGACCGTGGCGGGGTACGGCTACTGGGTGTTGGAACCGGAATGACGCCGTCCCCGGCATAGCTGCCAAGGCGTCCGTCTCCGCCTGTTCCTTCAACGCCTTTTCGGACCACGGCAACCTATGTGGGCGACGCCAATAACTTGGCGGAGTAGCCACAGATTTAAACAAGATAAAATATTATTTAATTATTATATTATATTAACTTGTGCGCGATCCTGAGCAGAGGACGCGGGCGCAACAGTCGGGGGCTCCGAAGATCGTCGGGCTTTATCCATCTATAACTCGGATCGCCTGGTCCAAAGGGGCTAACCCGACTTTCTGTTCAATTTGAGTGTCGGGCGCCAACCCCATTGCGGTGGTGTCAGGTCGTCAAAACCCCAACAGCAGGCTGAGTTACCAGCGAAGCGAACATAAAGCCGATCCTCGGACTCTGAGGCCTCGTATGACCAAGTGGTTGGATGAATGAGACGCACGCTGTCTGAAAACGTCCGATAATTTGAGTTTATGTTCGATCACTTCGGGTTGGCGCGATTATGCCGATCCTGAAACCACCCACCGCGAAGCGGCATTCGCTAGAGGAGAGTTCGCCACGACCTCGCCGGCGTGAAGCAGGGCTTACGCCGGTTT
>DAIDJG010000473.1 GCA_027451445.1 Singulisphaera sp. | reverse complement strand
GCGGCCTTCGGCTCGTAACGCTTGAGCAGTTCCTTGGCGTCGAGAGGTGCGTTCATGAGAGCAGCTCCGCGACGGGGTGACACCCTTCGTGGGCGATCGGCAGCGGTTGGCCGGCGTTATCGTATTCGGTCTGACCGGGGTCGATGCCGAGCAGCCGGAACCACGTGTGAAACATGTGCCCGATGTCGAACTCCTCGGTCTCGACCCACGTTCCATCAGCATTGGTGCGCCCGACCGCAATTCCGCGCTTCGTCCCTGCGCCGGCCATCGCCAAGGACCAGGCCTCGGGCCAGTGATCTCGGCCGATGTGCCCGTTGATCCTCGGAGTACGGCCGAACTCGGAAACGGCGACGACCAAAACGTGGTCGAGCATCGAGCGCTCAACCAGGTCTTCGATCAGGGCGGCGAAGGCCTGGTCGAACTTGGGCACCATGTTGAGGTGCCCGTTGAAGTTGTCACCGTGCGTGTCCCAGCCGTAGGAGTTCACTTTCACGAACGTGACGCCTGCTTCGAGCAAGCGACGCGCCATCAACATGTGGCGGCCGAGCTCGTGGGTGCCATAGCGCTCAACGTCGCGCGGCGACGAGCGCGAAGGGTCGAACAGGTCGGCCCGTTTCTGAAGCTGTTCGGCCATCTCGAAGACGTGGGTGCTGGCATCGGTCCACTCGCGACGCCGGCGCTGAGCGTACCGCCGGTTCGCGGCAGTGCGGAGTGCGTCCCGCCCGCGGTCGTCGGCGTCGCTCAGGTCCTTGGGCCGGAGAAGGTTCTCAGGCGCCTTACCGTCGCCCAGGGCAATGGCACCGAACCTGGGGCCGAGGAAACCCGCGTCCTGCTGGATGAAGCCGCCGCTCCCCGGCTTGACCCACACGTAAGGAGGCAAACCGCTCTCACCCGGACCCAGGAACTTCGCCACCGCAGACCCGAAATACGGGTACGTCACCCCGCGGTTCTTCGGATCCCCGCGCTGGATTCGGGCCACGCCCGCGGAGTGCGAGTTGTCCTTGGTGCAGAGGCTCCGCACCAGCGCCAGGTGATGCATCTGGCGCGCGGTCTTCGGCAGCAACTCGGAGACCTGGATCCCCGGCACCGACGTGGCAATCGCGCGAAAGGGGCCGCCGAACTGCGTGTTGGGCTTCGGATCCCAGCTCTCATACTGGCTGATACCACCGTCGAGCCAGATAAAACAAACCTGTTTGCGAGCCTGCTTCAACGATTCCGCCAGCGACGGGGTCGCGAGTCGGTAGACACCCAGCGCCGCGGCGCTTCCCGCGAGCCACTCGCGTCGCGACATCCGGTGTTCACCGGGGCGGCACAACGGGGATCGACTCATCGGCACCGCTCCCTTTCCGGTCAATGGTTCACACCGAATTCGGCCGAAGCAATCAGCGCCCACGCCAGTTGACCCAGGGCCTCGACGCGCTGATCGGAGCGTGTCGCCAGAAATGCGGCGGCCTCAGTGCGTTCTTCCCCGGTCGGACGGCGAGTGAGAACGGCCAGGTACAACTCGTCCGTCACGGCGACGTCGTCCGCGAGCTTGCTCAGGCGACCCACGAGATTGCTGTCCTTCGGCTTCAAGAGATCCAGGACCGCGGGGTCATTTTCAAGGAATAACGCCGCTCGTAGCGAGGCCGACGGTTCTTCCTCCGGCTCCCTCGGCGCATTGGCGAAGGCCTTGACGAACTTCCCACGAAGCGCGGTGTGGTCGACGCCCTCCGCACCCAACCCTTGGATCACACTGGCCGAGAGCTGCTCGGCGGAGAGGCGTTTCTCGAGGGCGGTGAGGAAGCGATCTTGCTGGACCTCGTCGCGGCCGTCCGGAAGTTGACTCGAGCGCTGGTAGGTGTGCGAGAGCGCGAGCTCCTCGAGCAACCAACGGACGTCGAACTTGTGCGCGACGAAATCGTTCGCCAGCAAATCGAGCAGCTCCGGATGCGAAGGGGGATTCTCGCCGTGCGTCAGGTCGAGCGGGTGCACGAGTCCTCGTCCCATCATCACGAACCAGAGCCGATTGACCGCGTTACGTGCGAAGGCGGGATTCTCGGGCGACGGAAGCTGTTCGGCCAGCCGCGCGAGGGGACTGAACTTGAGCACGCCGGGCGTCTTCGTCTTGGGGTCGGGCGGTGTGATGTACTCTTCCTTCGGCTTGATCGGCGGAACTTCAATCTCAACCAGCCCGGGCACGCGGGGACCCGTCTCTCGGGCCACTTTCTTGAAAACCGACATGTATTCAAGGCGTTTAAGCGTCGGCTTCTCGACCACCGTCGGCGTCTTCGCGTCACCCAGCTCAACGTTCTGAAAGAACGCGTGCAATCCCTGGAAGTCGGCCTGCTTGTAATCGTTGATAAAGAGGTGATCGTGGCACTGCGCACACCGCAGGTCGACGCCGAGGAACAGCCGGCCCACGTCACGCGTGAGCGCAGGGTAATCGACGGGGTTCTCGCCGTAGTGTTCGAGACGCTTCGACAGGAAGAACACGGCGCCTCGGGTCGATTCGTCCGCCGCCTTTCCGCTCAACAGCTCGCGGACGAGTTGGTCCCACGGTTTATTGGCCGCGAACGACGCTCGGAGATAGGCTTCCCACCCCGCATGTTCACCGAGCCGCTCCATGAGCATGACATGGAACAGCTCCTGCATCCGGCGCGGGTAGTCGGGCCCGTTCAACAAGGCACGAATGAGCCCGGCCCGTTTCTCGGGCGCGGCGTCGTTCAGAAAACCCGCGGCCTCACTCGTGGATGGAATGCGGCCGGCCAGATCGAGGTAAACCCGGCGCAGGAACTCCGCGTCGTCCGCAGTCGGACTGGCCGTCTCTCCGGGTGATCCAGCGGCGATGAGCGCATCGATCCGCTCGTGCAACGGCGCATCCGCCCCGCTGGAGGACACCGTCCCGCACAGGATCGCAAGAATCGTCAGAACGAGCGGCGCCCTCAAGATTGTGACTCCGAGTATCGCGACAAGCGAATTGCGAAACAATTCTTGGAGGCGCCCAACAATTCGTGCGCGAAGATGGAAAACCTTGGGTGGCTGGGGTCAAGCCCGGAGGGCGATGCCCCCGGAGGGGTCTGCCGTTCGAACGGACCGGGGCATCACCCTCCCGACTCGACCCCCAGCCACCCGTCCTCGACAGTTCTCGTCGAGACCAAAGACACGCGTACGAACTGTTGGCCGCCAGGCAATCCTTCAGCCGCTCAGCCGTACAACTGGTTAACCCGCTCGTGGTTGACCTTCTCGGCCTTGATCAAGCCGCCGGCCAGCTCCTCGCCCATCGGGTCAATGTAAACTCGGCCCGGAATGTTGGGGTTACCAGGATCCGTGTTGTTCACGTGGATATTGAATATGAACGCATGATCGCTTGTCGCGGTGAACCAGTGCACGTTGTCCTTGTGGTCCGAGATGCTGGAATACTCGCCCGGCTTGAAGGCGCGGTCGATCGTGGGGCGGATGATGTAGTGATCGTCCAGGTCCTCGACCCGATCGTAGTGCCTGCCGCGACAGGTCCCCTTGAGCACGAGGAAGCCGGTGGCCATGTTGTCGTGCCCGTGGGGGACGACCGAGCGGCCCTTGGCCATGGCGAAGATCTGACGACCAAAAACAAGCTTCGTCGGCAGCCCCGCGATCTGCTTGAAGTCGACCGGGAGACTCTTCGCCCCCTTCGCCGGGTAGTTCACGCCTGCCGCCATCCGGTCGAAGTCGAGCGACTTCAACAAGGCGGGCAGATCAACACGCGCGTACAACCCTTCGAGCGACTTCTGGAACTCAACGTCCTTGACCTTGTGGTCGTGGATCTCGTGCGTGATCGCGTCGAGCTCTTTGAACCAGTCGTCGACGATCGGTTGTACGTCCGCGCCGAACAGGCGGTGGCCCGCCAGGCCCTCGATCAAGGCCAGCGCCGTTAATGATTGCAACGCCTGTCTCGTGAACTCGCGACGCGTCTCCAGCGGCATGGCGGCCTCCACGGCGAAAACAGTTGAGCCGATCGATTAGCACTGCGAGCCAGTGTACAACCGATGTTGGAGATTTGCCAGCGCAGCGTCGAAATCGCGTTCCAGCTCAACGCCCCGGCTGCTACTTGGCTGTCGGCAAAACCGCCTCAACCGGAAATCGGACGGTGACTCGCGTTCCCTGGCCCGGCGTGGAGTGCAGGGAGATCTCGCCCCCGAGCTGGCCAACCATCTCCCGGCAAATGGCCAGCCCGAGCCCGTTGCCCACGATTCCGGAGCGTTCGTCGCGCGAGAGCCGAAAGAACGGCTCAAACACCTTGCCGAGCGACTCGGCCGGGATGCCGGGGCCGCTGTCCGTGACGATCACGGACCAGGTCTTGCCATCGTGCCGTCCCAACACACGCACGCGGCCCCCCTCAGGAGTGTATTTCAAGGCGTTGGCGACGAGGTTCGAGAAGATTTGCTGGCACCGCGACGCATCGGTTGTCACCGATCCATCCGGGTTCTCGAGCGCACATTCCCACTGCAGCCGGCGCGACCGGGCCTCGGGGGCGAACTCGCGATCGATATCGCGGATCAGAGCGCCGATCGTGAACGTGCCGAAGCACAAGGGGCGGGTCCCCTGGACCAGGCCCGCGTAATCGAGATAACTGCGCGTCAGCCGCAGCAGATCGTCACACAGTCCGACCATCGTCCTCACGTGGCCCCGCTGGTCGTCGTCGATCGGCTTCGTACCGTCGCCCAGAAGCAGGTCGAACCCGGCACGCAAGGAAATCAACGGACGGCAGAGCTCGTGACTGAGATTCGAGAGAATGAGTCGAATCTCGTTATGATCGAGCATCGACTGTGTCGAGGCCGTCCCGGCGCTCGTTGAACCGTCGGGATTTGCATCCATGTTCGTCTCTCAAACGCCAACGCGACCGGCGGCGCAGGGGAGCGGCCCCGGACTCGTGCAGAGCACGAGCCCATGGGAACCCAGCGACCTCCCCGGCAAACCCCTTGGCGCTTGCTGGGCGATACCGGTCCGGATCAACTCACGACGATCTGATTATTCAACAGCGGGTAGCCGTCCGTATAGTCAAGCACGGCTTGCTGCGCCAGTTGCTTGGCGTGGTAGGTGCGCGAACGGCCTTGAAGAATGATGCGATCATCGGAATAGACGACATGCAGGTCACGGATTCGACCACTCGCGCGGCGCTCGATGTAACCCTCGAGATGCTCCGCAAGCACCAGGGGATCCCTATCGCGGTCTGACCGGCGCGGGTCCATCCCCGAATCAATAGTTGTCATTCCTAAGCTCCCGAAAGATCGGCGAAGCCTTGGGACCATCCAGTGATCACTGTTTTGCCGAACAGAGAGTTGCGGGAGGGCGCCTCAGCAGAACTGTCGAGGCATGGGAACCACACGTCTGCCCGGTAAGGTTGCTACCAGGCATTTGCAGCCTTCCATGTTCTCAACTTACAGGGATCAAGGCGCTCCGACCTTGAGGTCCGTCGGACACCCTTACCCTAACGAGTCAAATGGCCCCCGTCAAACACTATTTTCAGGGCTTCGCCTGATTTTCGAGGCGCCGAATTACGACGCGATCCCGGAGGAGGGAGCAAGAAGTGAAAACACCTACAGATCTGGTAGCTCTACGACTCACACCAGATTGCGCCGCGCCCGTTTTTGTACGGCGCATCGGTGCGAAGAGAGGCGTTCCGACCAATATCCACTGCGCCGCGATCGTGCGGCTCAAAGCGTATGCGGCGGCGGCGATTCCAGGAGCTCGTCGGCCTGAACGATCGATTCGGCGAGCTTGGCCATCGGCATCCGACGGTCCTGACTTTGGCGCTGGAGCAGGCGGAAGGCTTCGGCTTCCGGCAGGTTTCGCCGCGCCATGAGAATACCTTTGGCCTTTTCGATCAGCTTCCGCTCGCGCAGAGTCATTTCCAGCGTGTTGACGTTCTCGCGCAACGATCGGATCTCCCGCGAGCGGGCCACCGCCACCTGAAGCGCGGCATGCAGGCTGGGGCTGGTGATCGGCTTGAGCAGATAGTAGACAACGCCATCCTCGACCGCCTGGTCGATCAGGTTCGGGTGACCGTGCGCGGTCAAAATGATCACGGGGGTCCCCGGATCCCGCGCGATCTGACGGGCAGCCGAAAGGCCGTCGAGACCGGGCATCTCGATGTCCATTAAGACCACATCGGGCAGTGTGCGGCGGCAAACTTCGATAGCGTGCTGCCCGTCATGTACGACGGCAACCACGTCGTATCCGAGCGAGTCGAGCTGGCCTTGAATCCCAGCGGCAACCGGTTTCTCGTCGTCGGCGATTAGAACCCTGAAGGGGCGGCTCATCACGGGCTCCTTGCTTGTCCAACCAGCGCGGGTGGTCAGTGTCATAGTG
>DAIDJG010000472.1 GCA_027451445.1 Singulisphaera sp. | reverse complement strand
CTGGCTGGCCGCCGACCCGCACTCTGCGGAGGCCCATTTGCTCATGGCCCGCACGGCAATGGCGCTGGGGCATGAGAGCGAACTCGTAGAGCATCTCGAACGCGCCAAACAGCTCCGGTGTGCCCCGTCGGCGCTCTCATTGATGCACGCCATCGAACTGGCTCGGAGGGGGCAGCATGGCGAGGCCTTGCCAAGGTTGCGCGAGGCCTTCGACGCTCGGGGCACCCCCGACCCGCAGGTCAACGAGGCGCTTGCGCGGGTTTATCTGGAGACCTTCGACTTCTTCCACGCCGCGGAAGTCCTGGCCAGGTGGATGAGGGACATACCCGACGATCCCACCCCCTACCTCTGGCGCGCTGAGATCGATGGCCGGACGGCGGACGGGCCCGACCTGCCCATTCGCGACTTTCAGGAGGCCCTCAAGCGCGATGCGAACCTGGCGAAGGCCCATCTTGGCCTGGCCGAACAGTTGCGCAGGGCGCATCGTGACGATGAGGCGATCGCGGAATACCGAATCTACGTGAAGCTCAAGCCCGACGACGCTGCGGGCCACTTTGGGGTGGGGGTGTTGGCGTTCCAGAGCGGCCGGGAAGGCGAGGCGCTCCAGTTCCTCGACCAGGCCCTGGCTCTCGACCCGAATCATGCCCGTGCTCACAAGGTGCGCGCTCGCATTGAACTGCGGAACGGCCGGTTCGACAATGCGCTGGACCACGCCAATTTGGCGATCGCAAGCGACCCCAACGACGTCTCAACGCACTGCATGCGCAGCCTCGTCCTGTTTCGGCTTGGCCGATACAGGGAGGCGAGAAAGGAGCACGCCGCCGCGAAACGGCTCCGGATCGATCTGGACCGGCTGACCTCAATCCATGCCCGGCTCGTGCTCTCTCCGCGCGATCGGGGTTTGCAGCTCGAGATGGCGCGGTGGATGTTCGTCCACAACCGTCCGAAGGAAGCGATTCGCTGGGCGGAGATGACACTGCGTGAGAATCCGGGTGACCCGGAAGCGAGTCGACTCCTTGCCGATTGCTATCAGCGCCTGGGCAATCGCGGGTTGGCCAACTACTACCGGATGATCGCCGAGCAGGGCACGACGGCCAAACGCGCGGCACCGTGATGCCCGTCGCGGCAAGAAGGCCGCGAAGCGCTGTCGCCTTAGTGCAGCCGCGGATCGGTCGCCGCGATAATCGCGCTCACCGCTTGTTGATTGAAGCCCTTGAACCCCTCGCGCCGCTGGAGGTTTTCCAGATGGCTGCCGAGTGCACCCTCTCGCTGGAATCTCTCGTGCTGTTCCGCGTTGATCCATCCGAGTGACAGACAACGGTCGGCCCGATGTTTCGCGACGGCCCAGCGCTCGCCGGCCGTGAACGCCTGGCGGAGAAACGAAAAGTCGGAAAACGGCTTCATCACCTCGATCGCGGCCTCAGTCTTTAGCCCTTCGCGGAGAGCGTCGAAGTCGAACTGAGCCTCGAGATGATGCATGCCGGCTTCGAGCATCGACTCGCCGTGCAGGCCGACCCAGAGGCCGACGGTGTTCGGTCGATTCAGTTCGGGGAGCGCGTGGTGGGCGAAGTCGTGCTCGGCTTCATCCGGAGCAAGGTCGAGGTCGGCGAAGATCACGATGCCGGTCGTCGGGTGCTCGAGGATCTGTGCGCCCCAGCCGGCGTGTTCACCCGCGTGAAACCGTTCGCGTAAGTGGAACCCCAGCGTTTCGAAAATGCCGATCACGCGGGGAAAGAACCGCCGCGAGCACCGGAACGTGTGGTGGTCGTGGTTCGCCCAGCCCAGGCCGAGCCGGTCCTGTCGCGCTTTCTGCACCCGGGCCGCCCGGTTGCGCGACTGCCAGTAATCGCGCTCAACTTCGAAAATCAGGTGGCACGCGAGGTCGGTCGACCCGGCCCGCTCGATGACGCGCGTGAGGGTCGCCTCCGTGGCGTCAAAGCCGGCCTCGTCGTCGTCAAAGCGGCGCTGGCGTGCTTCCCAGAGCTCGCGTGCGGCGAGCGCATCGCGGGCGGCGTGGGGTCTCATCCGTCCCTCGCGGGCGAGCTCGCCAGGAAAGGGCTCGAAGCCCATGTATCCGCGCCGTTCGACGAGAGCCAAGGTCGTGGGTTCGCCCGGCACTCGGCCGACCCGATAGGGCCCCATCGGATAGCCGGCAATCTCCAATCCCAGGTCGTGCGCCCGCGAAAAGGCTGCAATCGACTCGACCTTGATCGCCACCTCTCGGACTTCGGGCCCTTCACCGCTTACCAGTGCGATCCGGGGAAACATCCCGCCTTCGTGAACGTACAGCGGCGCTCCGACGGCATAAGGAGTCGGCTGCCGCTGGAAGCCGAGCAAGAACAGCTTGCGGCCAAGCCCGGGCTGGTCGGTGACCACGAGATGGTCGACCCAGTCCGTAAACCGGGTGCTCGTCTCCGTGTGCATGCGAGCGCTTAGATTCGCGGCGAACGCGTTGTGTTCGAGCGCCTTGGCGATGAGCTCGTCGACGACGGCCTCGGTCTCGGGCCAGCGTTTCCAGTCAAACGTTGCTGGGACGGCTTCGGTATTGAGGATCGACATCGATGGAACTCCTTTGGGCACCCCCATGTTGACTGAGGGCGGATCCTTTGCCCCCCGGATCGTCTCAAGATCGATTTAGCTTGCACAGACTCCGTCTGACGCGATGACCTCTTCGGGGCACTTCGCCCTGAGCGCCGAGGCGACGATCTCCAGGCCGATTTGAACCTGCCGGGACGTGATGCACAACGGCGGGCAGAATCGAATGGTACTAGGTCCGCAGGGCAGAAGCAGCAGGCCACGACGGAATGCGTCCTGGATGATTGCGTCGCGCAGCGCAGGCGCCGGCAGGCCGCCGGACTGGATTTCGACGCCGATCATCAATCCCAGGCCTCGGACCTCGCGAATCTGAGGGTGCTGAGCCGCCAGCGCGGAAAGCCCTGCGCTGAGTTCGCGACCGCGGCGCTCGGCGTTCCTCCGGTATTTGGACTCGACGAGGTCCAAGGTGGCCAGTGCCGCGGCGCATGCGACGGGGTTGCCGCCGAACGTTGAGGCATGGCTGCCGCTCGGCCAGTCCATGACATTGGCTCGTGCCACAATCGCGCCGAGAGGGAGACCGTTGGCGATCCCCTTGGCCAGGCAGACGATGTCGCCGGCGACGTCCCAGTGCTCCGACGCGAACATACGACCCGTCCGTCCGATTCCCGACTGAACCTCATCGAGGACGAGCAAGATACCGTGCTCGTCACAGAGCTTTCGCAGGCCGGGCAGGAATTCGGCGGGGGGAACGATATAGCCCCCTTCGCCCTGGATCGGCTCGACGAACACCGCCGCGAGCTCGTCGGGGGGACAGGTCGTTCGGAAGAGCGTGCGAACGCTTTCGAGGTCGCCGAACTGTCCGTGCTGGATCTCCGGGACGAGCGGCGCGAAACCTCGGCGTTGGATGGGCTTGGATCCGCTCAACGAAAGGGCGCCATAGGTTCGTCCGTGGAACGCGTTCAGAAACGCGAACGCGCGAGGCCGGCCCGTGTGATGGCGCGCGAGCTTGAGCGCCGCTTCGATCGCTTCGGCGCCGCTGTTGGTGAAGAACACACGTTTTTCGCCGGGTCCGGGTGCAATCTTCGCCAGTCGCTCGGCAAGCTCGACCTGTCGCATGTAATAGAAGTCGGTGCCTGACATGTGAATCAGGCGGCCCGCCTGGTTTCGGATGGCGGCGACGACCCGAGGGTGGCAGTGCCCGGCCGCGGTGACGGCGATTCCGGCGGTGAAGTCCAGGAACCGGTTACCGTCCAGGTCCTCGATCATGGCCCCGCGCGCCCGATGGACGACCAGGGGATACATGCGCGTGTACGACGGTGACAAAACGCGATCGTCACGCGCGAGCCAGGCCGACGCACGAGGGCCGGGGAGGGGGCCGGCAATGCGCGGTTCATCGCGGTGCAGAGGGGTCATCGGCGATTCCCTCCTTGGTGTCTGAGAGACGGGATGAGGCGATCGCACCCGCGATCCCGCTGCTATTATTCGAGCGCAGCGGGGGGCCGTCAAATTGAGAATTGCCGTCGGAACTGGTCGAGATTGGCGCGGCGCCCCAGGACGACGATGCTGTCCCCATCCCCGAACGGCTCGTCGCCCGTTGGCGGGAACTCCACGCGGCCGTCCGCGCGTTTTACCGCGATGACCATCACTCCGGTCCGGCGCCCGACGTCAGCGTCTCGGAGCGTGTGGCCGGAGAGTGGTCCGCCGTGCTTGACGGGGATGTCGTCCATCTCGATCGCGAGACTCGAGCGCGTGGTGACCAGCTCCGCGAACTCGACCGCCGTCGGGTTGGTGAGGAGCGACACGATCCGGTGCGCACCGATCGCGGCGGGCAGCACGATATGGTTCGCGCCGGCCTGGCGCAGCTTCTTCTGCGTGCTCGGCAGCTCGGCCCGGGCGATGATCGTCGCAGTCGGGTTCATCTGCCGGGCGGTGAGCGTGATGTAGACGTTGATCGCGTCATTGGGCATTGCGGAGACCAACGTCTTCGCGCGCTCGATCCCCGCCTCGCGCAATACGGTTTCTTCGGTTGCGTCGCCGATCACATGAAGGTAGCCGTGCCGCTCGATATCGGGAACCCGATCCAACGTCTGCTCGATGAGGACAAAAGGCAATTCAGCCTCAGCGAGTTCTTCGCAAACCAGTCCCCCCACCCGGCCGAAGCCGGCGACGATGGTGTGCTCGGTGAGTAGCTCGATTTGACGACGCATACGTTGGCGCCCCAGAAGTCGTTCGATTTCGCCCTCAGTGAGAAACTGGACGAAACCCGCAATCGTGTACGCGACCGCAACCATCCCCATTCCGATGACGAGCATGGAATGGATGCGCTCGGCCGGTGTGCTCATCTGCCTTACTTCACCATAACCAACCCCCGAGATCGTGATCACGACCATGAAAAGGGCGTCGAAAACCGTCCAGCCGAGGGAGACGTAGCCGATTACGCCGAGTACGATCACAACCTGAACGGCCAGGAAACCCTGGAAGATGCGCCGGACCGAAGAGCGCCGCCAGAAGGTTATGGTGTCGGTTCGGGGCGAGTCGGGCATCGAGAGACCTGCACGGGCCAATCCTTGTTGAACGGAGCGTCCAGGATCCGACGGTCAGCGCCGGCTGCGCATACGCTGATTGAATGCCACGGCGCAGACGATCACCGTTCCCAGAACGAGGCCCTCGACCTGCGTCGGGTTGATCCGGTTCGGCAAGACGACTGCCAGGGAACTCAAAACGGGGTACTTGAGCATGAAGACGCGAACCGAATCCAGTACGTCCCCTCGAATGACCAGGCCCGTCCCCTTGATGATGATTTGGATCAGGCCCAGGCCGAGGACGGTGCCACGGATTGAGCCGACGCCGCCGGAGAGGCTGCAACCGCCGACGACCGCGGCGGTGATCGCGAACAGCTCGTACGAGTTGCCCATCGTCCCGCGTGCCTGGCCGTCCTTGCCCGTGAACAGAATGCCCCCCAACGCCGAGAGCATCGCGGAGAGCACGTACGCGATCGTTTTCAGTCGAGTCGTCGAAAGGCCGCTGAGCCGCGCGGCGGTTTCGTTGCCGCCGAGCGCATACAGATGGCGGCCAAGGACCGTCGCCCCCATCATGATGCTCATCACCACAGCGAGCGCGCCGAAGATGGGCACGGTGTACCACGGATCGCTTCCCAGCCGGCGATAGGCGTCGAAGCTGACGTTGATCGACTGGTCGTTGCTGAGGATCACGGCCAGGCTACGTAAACCGGCCATGGTGGCCAGAGTTGCAATGAATGGGGGCAACCGGAACCGATTGATCATTAGAGCGTGTGCGAGCCCGACGAACATCCCCATCACCAGCGTCAGAGCGAACGCCAGCACCACGACCCACGTCGGCGGGTTCGAGTGGGATGCCCCCGGCAGCCATTCCGTCACGAGCTTCGCACTGACGACGGCTGCGAGGGCGACCACTGCCCCGACGGACAGGTCGATCCCGCCCGCGATGATCACCACCGCCGCCCCGAGCGACAACACACCAAACAGTGCGATGTTGTGCACGAGGAACTTCAAACTTCGTGTTTGAAAGAATGCGTACGACGAATCAAGGGCGTAGATCAAGCCCAGCACCACGAGGATACCGGCGACCAGTCCCCATTCCGGGGCGGTAAAGAAACGTCGGAGGGCGCCGGCTTCACGGGTCGATGGGTTTGGCATGGTGGTCACGAGCGCAACGGTCCGTTGGTGCGTGAGCCGGCACAAGGCCGGCTCCGTTCAGTGAATGTTGGAACCGCCAGAGACGTGGGTGCGTCAGGAGGATTTGAGTCCCTTGCTCGCAAGCCAGCTCTTCATCTCCTCGATGGTGATGACGTTATCACCTTTGTCCTTGTTCTTGAGGACGGGCGACTCGGTGTTGGGTACGATCACGCGAACGCCCGTATCGCGGACAGCAC
Organism: Singulisphaera sp.; assembly: GCA_027451445.1. Classification (GTDB taxonomy): domain Bacteria; phylum Planctomycetota; class Planctomycetia; order Isosphaerales; family Isosphaeraceae; genus DAIDJG01. The sequence goes on along the minus strand of DAIDJG010000472.1, from coordinate 2,381 downwards.
CGTCGGGGATGACCTCCTTGATGGTCTTCTCATCCTTGAGGATGAGTGCCTTCAGGAGCTTGACCCCCTGGTAACCCATCTCGTAGGGGTTCTGGCAAACGGTGACGTCGATGTTACCGGCGGCGACATGGTCAACAGCGAGTTCGTCGAGGTCAAAGGTGACCACGTTCGTCTTCGGGCGGACGCCGGGCGCGGCCTTGGCCTGTTCCGCGATCCGGGCCGCGTTGTACGACCAAAGGCCAAGCAAGACGCCGATGTCTTTGTACTTCGTGATCGCATTCTGTACGTTGTCGGCGGCGCGGCCGAAATCGCCGCCGTCGTCGAAGGCCTCCAACAGGGTAAACTTCGGCCCCGCCCCCTGGAAGAACCCCTCGCGCCGTTCGCGCGCGTTGGCCGCTGACGACGTGCCGACAAACACGCAAACCTTGCCGCCATCAGGGCGCAAGACCGCCGCCGCACGCCCCGCAGCTTCGCCGGCCTTGACGTTGTTGGTGCCGATGTACGCCCTGCGAATCGAAGCGCTCTCGGCCGCGATGTCGGAATCGATCGTGATCACGATCTTTCCCGCGTCCTTGAGCTCGCGCAACTTATCCGCGATCCCCGGGGCCTGTGCCTCATACACGGACACTGCGACCCCCTGGACCTCGTTGAGGCCGATCACATCCTCCAGGAGCTTGATCTGCCCGCTGGTTTCCTGGTTGTTGCGCAGCATGAGCACATCGACGCCGAACTCCTTCCCGCCATCGTTCATGCCCTTCTCGACAGCGTTCCACCAGTCGGCATTGCTGTTCGTGACGAACCGAAGGACGACCTTCTTCTGGGCGGGAGCGCCCCCGCTGGTTCCATCGCTCGGCGCCGCGTTGGCGATCGATCCACTCGTATTGGTGGAAGGCTGAGGCGCAGGGCCGCCCGGCACGCCGGCGTCGCCGCCACAACCCGCGGTTCCCAACACCAGCGAGGCGCACAGGGCCAGCCAGCCCCGGCGCGTGAATTCGGTCACGTTCACGTCGCGCACTCCCTCGAACGAGGCATCGGTCACATGGAAGGCACTATCTTAGCGAAGCTTGCGCCCGAACGAAACGGTGCGGCGGCGGTCGCTTGGTCTTGAAAAAGCACGTCGTTCCCCCAATCATCGAAGTAGAGGGGTCACGAGTGCGGCGCGGCCCGGGAAGAAAGGAGTCGGAGTGGACTCAATGCAGTGGATTGACCGGGTTTACGGCGACGTAACGATCGACGACCCCCGCCTTCTTGCCTTGATCGCATGTCCCACGTTTCAGAGGCTCAAAGGCATCCGCCAGGCGGGTCCGTCGGCGTATGCGTTCCCCTTTAAGACCGTGACGCGCTTCGAGCACAGCCTCGGGGTGTTCGTCCTCTTGCGACGGCTCGGAGCAGGTTTGCGCGAGCAAGTCGCCGGGTTATTGCACGATATTTCGCACACCGCGTTCTCGCACGCGGTCGACTTCCTCTATTCGTCGGAAGAGCAGAACCACCACGAGCATTTGAAGCGGGAATTTCTCGAGCGCCCGGACATCGAGGCCGCACTCCGCCGGCTGGAATTCGCGCCTCGAGAGTTCTTCGATGACACGATTTACCCCCTCCTGGAACGTCCTCTCCCCGCACTGTGTGCCGACCGGCTCGACTATTTCTGCCGCGATAGCCTGGCGTGCTCCGTCGCGACTGCGGAAGACGTTCGCTGTTTTCTCATGCACTTGACCGTGGTCGATCAAACCATCGCGTTCACCGATGTGGCCGTGGCTCGGCAGGCCGTGGCTCTCTTCGCGGTGATGAACCGCGACTGGTGGGCAAGCTCGACCGAAGCCTATATCTACAACGAGTTTGCGGGGGTACTCAAAGAAGGCTTCCGGCGCGGGGTCATCCACAAGGATGACCTGCTGAAGGACGACGCCTACGTCATGGGCCGGTTGCAGGGATCGGGAGATCCCGAAATCGCGGAGAAGCTGGGGCGCATCCTCGATTTCCGGCCGGAACGGCTCAAGGGCTACGTCGGACGCATCACGCCGAAGGTGCGCTGGCTTGATCCGTTGGTCAAAGTTGGCCCGTCAGCGTGCCGGCTGTCGGAAATCACGGGCGGATGAAGTCGGGAGGTCGTGGTCGGTGCGACTTGGGAAGTGACTTTGCAAACGGTTGACCCGGACTGTACAATCCCTCCTGTCCCTTGACGGCAGGCGGATTGCCTCGCGGTTCTGGGCCGAAGATCGTGCAGTGTGTTTGTCGATAAGTGAAGAACGACCGAAAGGGCCGACGGCCCGAGTGATGAACCGAAAGGGAAGGAGAGCTGCCGAGCCGGACGACTGGGACCTTGCGATGATGCGTCGTGCCCTGGCACTCGCTGAAGAGGCGTTTCTGCTGGGCGAGGTACC
>DAIDJG010000471.1 GCA_027451445.1 Singulisphaera sp. | reverse complement strand
GCACCGATTGCATCAAAGGATCGGAACCGGGGTAACTGTTAGAAGCGTCGGTCTTCGCCTTCCCCGGTACGGCATCGGTATCTTCACGAGCTGCCGACGGGGGTTCGCCCGCACCCCTCACCCGGCCCTCGTCGAGGGCCGACCTCTCCCGCAAGGGGAGAGGTGCGATGTTGGCCTCCACGGCTCGCAGAGCGCAAAACTCACTTCTCCTCTCGGGGAAAAGGGTCGCCGCACAACGGCGGGGTTCGGGGTATTGCGGTCGTCGTGTCGATGCTAATGCCCGGTATGGGGCCTTGAATTGGGAAAGGGCAGATTCATGAACGTGCATCGTGCGTTCTCGAAGGTCAGCGCATGCACCCTGGCCTTGTGGGCGTTGGCGGGAGGTGTGTCGCGAGCCGACCAACTGGCCGGGATCATCAAATCGGTCGATACGTCAGCGCGGACACTGCGGGTGTACGAGAAGACGACCGACCGCCCGTTCAACGTTGTTGTCGCGCCGAACACGGTGATCACCTCGATGAGCGGGCGCCCCCTGACGATGAAGGCTTTGCGACGAGGGGACGGCGTGGGCGTTTCGCTCTATAACGGAATCGCCACGGTTATCATCGTGAACCAAACGGCGCTGTTGGGCGTGGTGGAGTCGATCGATCTCGACGGGAAAGCGTTCACCCTGGACGAAAAGGGGACGGATCACGATATCAAAGTCTCCATCTTGCCGAACACGACCATTGAAGCGGCGGACGGGAAGAGTCTTACCTTCAAGGACCTCAAAACGGGGGACGGCGTCAGCGTCAATTACAACGGTGAAGACGTCGCGGTCGTCGTCGTGAACGCCAAACCCGACGAGATGACCGGACACATCAAGACCGTTGCCGCCGACCTCAAGTCGTTCGTCATCACGGACATCGCCACGAAGCGGGAGGTCAGGGTCGCGGTCACGCCGAAGACCAACATCGTCACGTCGGAGGGGAAGACGATGGAATTGCGCCAACTCAAAAAGGGTGACGGAGTCGGCATCGCTCACAACGGGAGCGTCGCGTCCAAGGTCGTCGTGAACCCAGCCCCGGCGCAATGAGCGCCGCTACTGGCGGACATCACGCAGACTGAGTATGATGTGAACGCCTCAAGAGAGCTGAATTAATTAAGAGTGCAGAGATATCGGGAGGGCAGAGACGGAGCCTCGCCCTCCCAAATGCATCAAGCGATTCTTCGTTGAGCTGAAGGCGTTATTACTGAGGAAGTCCTCGCTGAGCGCGCTCAGCCTGGGAAAGTGTCTGTTCAACCTGGGTCAGCAAGGGCGTTCCTTCGAGGTTGGCGTCACGAGCCACACGCTCGAGAGTCGGGCGCAGCCGGCGATCGTCGAGTGCGATGAGGACCCGAAGCGCCACGTCGCGAACAGCGGGCGATGCGTCGGAGTGCGCCAATAGCGCGGCGAGACGATCGCGGATGGCGTCGTCGTTGTGCTCGGCGTGATCGAGAAGCCGGGCGGCGGCGCGAGCGGCGGCGATGACGATTTCATCGCGGCGCGAGCTGAGGGCCTCGCGCACGATCGGCAGGGCTTCGGCCGCGTGTAGGTCGCCAAGGGCGATCAACGCGGAGTCGGCCAGCGGATCGCCTGGGGTGCGCGCGATCTTGAGGAGCTGGGGGACGATGTCTTGCTGGTCAAGCCTCGCCAGGACGCGGATTGCGGCGGCGTTCCAGGCGAGGTCGTTGCTGGTTTGCCAGATGCGACGCAGCTCGGGGATCGCCTTCGGATCGCCGATCGCCGCGACCGCCGCGACCGCCTCTTCACGCAAGGCGGCTTGCGACAGGTGCTCCAGAGCGACCGCGTAGCCTTCATGGAAGCCGTGGCGTCCAAGGAATGCCACGAGCCGGAGCTTGCGGGAGACATCGGCCTCCTCGTCAAGATGGGGCCAGAGCGCGCTGGCGGCCTCGTCGGTGTCGATCTTACGCAGGGCTTCCATCGCGTAGGACCGGACGGGGAATAGCTGAGGATCGAGCTGCGCCGACACGATGGGGATCAGGCGCATCGGCAACGTGGGCACACGATTCGGCGAACGCAAGTCGCTCACGAGGGCCGAGCGAGCGTTTCCAGGCTTTCAGGAGCGCCGGGGTGGCCGACTCCCGAGGGAGTTGTCCCAGCAAGGTGAGCTCGACGCTGACGTCGAGCCCGGCGTCGTGCTTACGCTCGAGGCGATTGGCGACCAGGTCAGCGGCCTTGGCGGCGTCGAGGCGGACGAGCGCTCGGCCGGCGACGTCCTGGATGTTGTCCGGGGCATCGAGAAGCAAGGTTTCGTAAGTGCGCGAGACCTCGGCGCCTCCCACTGACGCCGGGAGCGTACCGAGCACATGAAGCCGTGCCGTGAGCTCGACGAACGTTGCCGCGGGTTGCTTCGCGTTGAGCCAGGCAAGGGCCGCCGGCGTACGCAGCAACGCCGGTGCGCCCGCCGCGCCGAGTGCGTTGATCATCGCGACCCGGACGCCAAGGTCGGGGCCAGAGTCGGCCAGGGCGGCGGCCAGAGCCAGGGCGGACTCGGTTTGAAATCGGTTCGGATCCGGTGCTCCGCGGTCGGCGCGCGGCCTTGGGATGGCGCCGAGCAATGCCCCGAGCGTCTTGGCGGCAACCTCGCGGATCGCGGGTGAGCCTGCTTTAAGGTGGGGCAAGACCGCCTCGGCGATCGCCGGATCCTGCGCCGCCGGAAGCGCGCGGCGTCCCAGGGCGAGAAGCAGCGGGGCCGCGTCACGGCCTTTCGCGCCTTTCAATCCATCGCGGAGCAACGCGACCCTCTCGGCGCGGTCGCGCTTGCGCATTGTCGCGATCAGCACATCGACAGCCGCAAGCAACGGATCGTCCTTGCTGTCGAGGCGAGGGATCGACAGGGCAAGCGTTGCAACACCGTTGCAGTTGCAGTTGAAATAACCCTGACCCTGCCGGCCGAGCAGCACCAGCATGAGCTGACCTCGTTCGAGTCGATCAGCCCCTTCGGCGAACCGATAGATTCCCAGATCCTGGCCCGTCATCAACAGTTCTGTGCGGGCGAAGATCCCCTTGAGCACGCGGATGGGCTCGAGTCGGTATTGCTGTGTCACCTGCACGTTCTGCCCGCCGTGGATGATTTTGGTCTCGGTGACATCCACGAGCCGCACGGCCAGAACGAGCTCAGCTTGCGCGACGGCAGGCTCCAGGTCGAGGATCCCCATCCGTGCCGCGGGATCAAGCAAGGGCAAGAGGATTCTATGAGGCGGGGCGAACCCCACATCCTGCTCCAGTGAGAGGGGCGGCAAAGACCTCCGCGCCTTGACCTGCCCCCGGGTTGACGCCGTGAGGGCAGCGCAAGCGAGCATCGCTATCGTAAGGACCCGCAGCGGACGACCGAGCTGGAAACGGCACGTCGGCGGCTTCCTCGAGCCTGTGTCGAACATCGTTCACATCTCCCCAAGAAAGAATGAAAGGAATGAAGGGTCGGTGTGTCGTCGAGTATCCCCGACGGCTGCTTCCGCGGCGAAATGACGGTGACTCGATATCCGTAAGTCGTCGGGCGGGTTGTCGCGCAACGGATTCCGGATGACTCTCAGCGCTCGCAGCGACAGTCTTCCTGAGCGCTCCGCTCGAGACCTTGGTTCGCACCCAGTTCAGCCCAGAGGGCCGTTAGCTCGGACTGCGATAAACTCTGGCTCGTGTTCGGACAACTCAAATTCAGGCTGTGGTGCGTGTGAAGAACTCCGGTCGAGAGCTGTTGGGGTGTGCTTGCTGAGACGAGGTCCAATCGTGCGGAACCGCTCAACAAGACGACGGCCGCGCAGAGCGTCAGGGCCATAGAGACCGCGCGCACGCCGAGGGACCAGGGTTTTGGGCAGGTCGGCTCAACGCAGAACTTACCGTTCAGAAGCAGCGTGATGCGCTTCGTCAGCATCGATGACCGCCCCCACAAGCCGAGCGACGGGGCGAGCATGCTCGCGGCACGCCCGCCAGTTCGGGACCAGGCGAGCAAGGCTTCAGCGTAGGCGATCCGCCCTTCGCGTGCAGCGGCTTCCGCGTCGGCCAGCATTTCCTGGTCAGCGCGGATCGCGCGGCGAAGCCAGGCGTACAACGGATGCGCGAAGAGCAACGGCAACAAGAGCCGGCTCAGCGCAAGTGTCCAGAGATCGCCGTTGCGGATGTGTGCCCACTCGTGTGCGAGCGCCGCCTCAATGCGGCTCACGGGCTCTGACTTGGCAAATCGCGTGGGAAGAACAATGGATGGCCGGATCAACCCCACGGCGATCGGATGACAGACCGTCGTACTCACGACCAGCCCGGGAGCCCTCGCTCCATCGCCGACGACTCGATTCAAGATCTGTGTGACCTTATCGGGCACTGCGCGCGCTGACCGAGCCAGCCGGCCCGAGGCGATCGCGCCGAGCCCCAACCAGGCGATCATCGTGCCCGACCCGCCGGCGAACGCGACGAGGATTGCCGTAAGTGAGTTCGAAGGACGATCCGGAGCAGGTGTCGTTATCGTCGATGCGTGCGCTGCGGAAGGCTCGGGGCAACACGCGCCTGTCCAGCGCGTCGTGCTCGCGATCATTGGTTTGCTCTCGCGCTGCGGAACTGACCGTGTTCCTCGGGCAACAGCGGTGATCGGCACGAGCAGCACGAGGGAGACAAGTGCCGAGCGCGCGACGACCAATCGACGCGCTGGCTGTCGGAGCATGAGCATGATCAAGCCTGTCACGGTCAGGACGACCGTCGAGAGCAGGTGCACCTCTGCCAGCCAGGCCCCGGCCGGTCGGATCCACGAGCTCATCGTGTCCCTCCTTGCTTGTCTTTGCCGCCCCCTTGCCCACGCCTCATGGTTTGCTGTTTGACCTCGGCGATCATACGTTCGAGGTTCTCCAGCTCCTCGAGGCTCGGCCGCTTCGACTGGAGCGCCCGGGCGACGTACTCGCCGAGCGCCCCGTCGAAGACCCGGTCGAGGAACCCCCCCGCAAGCCGTCGAAAGACGCTGTCGCGCCGGACTTTCGCGTGATACGCATAAGCCTTGCCGGCGGCCTCGTGCCCGACGAGCCCCTTCTCCTCCATGGTCTGAAGCAGACTGAGGACCGTCGTATAAGCCAGATCCCCATCCCTGGGACGCAGCTCCGCGTAGATCTCCCGTACCGTGGCCTTGCCCCGGGACCAGAGAACCTTGAGCGCTTCCAGCTCTCGGCTGGTCGGCAACGTTTCCGACATGTCGATCTCCCGCTGGGTCGATTCGTGCATCGACGTCTCCTATAGTACTGCCCGAACCGTAGGTTGGCAAGAGGGCCGGTCCTACAGAACTCTGGGATTACGCGTGGACACCGTGTGCCACCCAACGAGCCCCGCTCTGTCTTCGCCCTTTACCAGTCAAGACCGAGTTGCCCCAGGGCGATGAGGATAAGGGATGAGGGTTAATATGGTATAATATAGATAATGTTATAATAAATATTTCTATCGTCTTATTATTCTGTAACGAGCCATGGCTCGTTTTCGTGGCAGCACCGGCAACGGTAGGGACTGACCGTCAAGCCCCAGGACGAGCAGAGTCGACTAAAAATCGAGCTCCCAATGCACGTCCTGGCGTCCTTACGGCGTCATGCAGGTTGAAGAGATGCTAGCAACCAGAGAAAACTTAACGCCAGCACCGCAATTCCATGTTCTTCCTCTTTCCTACAATTTTTCCTCCTCCTTTGACCAAAAGATGATATCTTCGAGTAAACCTCTAGTTACCGGCTGTTCGGGAGGGATTCACGAGCCTTCTTTGCACAGCATAGAGCTTCACAAATGCTTCAGATGATCCGCTCTGGCGCTCGCCCGGTCGAGGACCCAACCGAGCCCAGCCGGCCAGGGCATTCGCCGCAGGTGAGTCATCCCCATCGGGTCCATCATTGAGAAAGACCACATTATGTATCGCAAAGTCCTCGCGGCCGTGATAGGCCTTTTGCTGAACGGGTTAACGGTTTGGGCTGCGGATGAGCCGCCGATCCCGCAGAATCCCGAGCGACAAGAGCGAGAGTATCGCGACACGATCGAGTGGAACCGACGGACCCTGCAGGGGGCCTATGAGAAGGTTGGGAAGAAGGACCGTCGGTGGGACGAGCCGGCCATCGCGGCGCTCGGGGCGGCGGCCCGCTTCTTCTCGAACGCGGTGGATCCCCATACCTCCGAGGAAGAAATTTACGCGGCTGCGCAGCGGGCCCTGGACGCGGGTTGCGACGATCCGCTCGTGCGCTACCTTTGGGCGCGTTCGTCGCACGCTCCGAACCACCCGGGGCCCGCAGAGTACATTCGGCGGATGATCGAGGCCGGTGAGGCCTTGGAGACGAGCGCTTACTCGCCATTCCGGCGCGCCATCGCCGTGTCGAAAGCCGGGCAGATCAAGGCCCAAACCAACCTTACCCCCGATGGACGTCGATCTGCGGAACGCTTGCTCGATTCGGCCGTGGCGCTCGTGGTCGAAAGCACTGAGAAAGACGAGCCCGGCGTCAACGTCGAGAAAAAGTGGTTCGAGGTGGCCACGCAGGCTGTACAGGCACACCATTTCTTATCCAAGGATTACAAGGCGGCGTTCCAGCGCGTCGACGCCATTCTCGCCAGGGCTCCCGCCTTGGAGGTCTTGCGTCTCCAGCTCAAGGGACACTACCTGATCGAATATGCCTGGGAAGCGCGGGGGAAAGGGTATGCCAACACCGTTACGGAAGAAGGATGGCGGCTGTTCACCGAACGGCTCACCGAGGCCCAGACGAATCTCGAAAGGGCCTGGGACGTAAAGCCCGGTGACAGGCAGACCACCGATCTCATGTTGATCGTCGTGAAGGGGCTGGACCCCGAGCGCGAGAGCATGGAACTATGGTTCCGGCGGGCCATGGAGGCCGACGGCAACAACGGCAAGGCATGCCTGTTGAAGATGGACTGGCTCGACCCTAAATGGCACGGGACCCCCCAGGAACTCCTTGCCTTCGGCCGTGCTTGTCGCGACACCAAGAACTGGCGCGCGGGACTCATCCTGCGCCTGGCCGACGCCCACATGCGTCTCGCCGTCAAAATGGAGCAGGACGAACGCGACAAATACCTTGCCTCGGCCGAGGTGTGGGACGACATCCGGTCCGTCCACGAAGAGTTCTTGAAGCACTACACCGCCGACTATCCTGCCCGTAACTACTACGCCGCCCTGTGTTGCATGTGCGGCCGGTTCACCGAGGCGAACGAACAATTCAAGATCATCGGGGAAAGGTTCGCCGCGAACCCGTATTTCACCGCGGACCGCATGAAGCTGCTGCGCGATTTCGCCGCGGCCAAGGCAAAGGAGCAAACCAAGTAAAGTGTTGCGATATGGCGACGAATCGGCCAGGTTCTTCCAGCCGATTTTCGCACCATCCTTCACCGTCGGTCCGACTTTGGCTCAGGAGCAAGTCGCGAGGGTGATTAGGGCCAGACCGTGTTTTGGTATGCGCGACCATGCATACCAAAACACGGTTTGACCTGAAGATTTCTACATCGCCTGTCCTGGAGTCTTTGTTAGGGCCTGCGTCAGGACGTGGTCGTTGGCCAGCGAAGTGGCTTCGCTCCACAACGTGCCGCCGGCCCCGTCGGTTTCCGACTCGCTGACCAGGCGGCCAGCGCCATCGTATTCGTCCTTCGTCCGCAGACCGCCCGGATCGCTCTCCGCGACCAGGTCGCCGCGGTGATCGTAATAATCGTTCGTGGTCAACGCGCCGCCGAGCGTGCCGTTGGACGGGTTGACGTCGTACTGCTGGGTCTGGTCGACGCGTCCCTGGTCGTCGTAACTGATGACCGTGTAGGCGCGGAGCAGGGAGGGGCTTGGCTTGGTGCTCGACAGGGTAACGCCGTCGCCGTCGAACTCGGAGATGCCGACGACCTCACCCCAATTGTCCAAACCATCGAGGCGACCGGCATCAAGCTCTCATTGCCTGTCCTGCGGTCTTCTCCGGGGACTTCTAGGATTTCCTATGTTTGAACGCTAACCCCGAATAACCCCACCAGGCTGCCCTGTTTCGTCAGACCCAGAGCAAGACGAGGCAGAACGCAAGGAACGGCTACTGTCCCTTGGGGAAGACTACTCCGCGGAATATGCCACAATGCATCTCGATCACCAATCCGCACGAATGATGTCGCCACGAACTCTGGTTGCTGCTGAAACCAGCGGATCATTGCCCTCCACGGTCGAAAGTAATCGGGGCCGGATTCTGATCCGTCCTCTTCGACCTCCGACCACCATATGCCGTGCTCGCTCAGCGGTTCAGCCGTGATCGTCGCCAACGGAAAGAGCGTCCCTCCGAACTGGCTGCGAACCAACTCTGCGTCGATGACAGAGCGGGCGGGGTCGTCTAGGTTGGCGATGATGAAGAACCCATAGAACAAGTCGGTGGATTCAGAACCCATCCCGACCTCAACCCCACTCATCATTCCCGCGACGTCCTTGGCAAGCGCACGGCACAAAGCGAGTTCGTCTGCGTCCACGTTGTGCCGCAGGCGAACACCTTGGGGCGCGATCTTACCGCTTTCGTAGAGGACAGCGTTGCGGGAAATCATGTTGTTTGGCCACTCGGCATCCGCAGTCCCCACATCGTAATTGTCCATGCATTCCTGAAAAGGCGAGGGGATGGGGATCACAACGTTGAATTGTGTAATCGGAACATTTGCCATTCTCATTCCTCCTTTGAATCAGCACGCGCTGCCAGGTCCCAGAGTCAACTTGCAAAGCCAGCAAGGGCAAACCGTTATCCCAAGAACGGATGCGTGAGAGCGAAAAATTGGTGTCAGTTCATATTGTTTCGGAGAAACAATATGAACTGACACCAATTTCTCCCGGTTGCGATGTCATGTTCACCTTTGTTAAAGTTATAATAGTCTTCCGCATGAAGTGTGAGGGTCATCTTGTACATGCTAGTCGAAGGATCAAACGCCACATCAGCCGAGCCCCACACTACGTGGGAGCCAAGTGTTTTCTGCCAGTTTTGGGTGCTAACGACGACGGGGAACTCCGACCCGGTCATAGAAAAACTGTTCTTGCCAAGCTCCTTACGCAACCATTGAGCCATGCTCTGCGCGCGGAGAACTTGGTAGTCGATGGCTGCATGACCAGCCGCATCTTGCATATAAAATCGCTCGTAATTAATGGTCAGCGGTTCGCCGCTTCCACTGCGGTAATGCCGGTAGGCAACGCATGCTTCAGGAATATGGCCAACGAAATCAGCACCATTCAAGAGCACTCTGTATTGGGACTCTGGGGTCAGACTTAATTGTTCGTTTTTCAGGTGTTCCTGAAAAACGAACAATTAAGTCTGACCCCGAGATTTCCCACGGCGGACACAGCGGTTGATGCAATGATACCAGCGGGTGACGTTGAAATCGACAATGTGAGCGCGTGCAATCGTTATTGGTGAAGCTCTGGGCTGATGACCCTAATGTTAACGATGCAGAGAGCCGATATCAATCTCACATAGAATGTCCTGACGTCTCTATCTTGAAGAGAAAGTCACTTGAAAAGCAAATATTCCTGTTGTGTGCCAATTACATACTGAAGCGATGTCGAATTCCCGCCGCCGCCACGAAGCGCGATCGTCGAGTTAGTTACCGATGGACTCTTCGAGTGTGGAAGCGGCGTACCATCAGCATACGACGCACTTATCGTATGCAATGACCTAAACATCGACAGAGTTTTCAGTCGGAGGGTCCCCGTGTCTGGGATTGTTAGGACGACCTGGTCAGAATTCCACGTGGCATCAACGCCGTTGTCGGCATCCAAGACAAGGCGAATCTCGCCGCGAAATCCTGTGGGAACGACAAAATGCACGTCCGGATAACGTTGCACGCAGCCGGGCAAAAAAAGACAAACAACGGCAATCAAAACAACATGCCGCGAATGAATCTGTGTAGACTTAATTGTGCTCATGCGAATATCTTTCGTGGAGTTCTGAGTCCGAATGGGTTGATATGTCGCCGCCGGAGATCTCAGCCAAGCCAGTTCAACTCGCCGATAAAGAATTGGATGACCGATAATATCGAGTCATCCAAATAATAATAAAATATTATATTAAATTTAGATACGCGTTATTTCCTGGGGATGCAGTTTTGTGGTTTCGTTGGCTTGAGATCCTTGAGTCGAATCCCGGATCGGAACTCGTTGGTCAGTCGCAGATTGACCATTCCCGGGCCACTGTACTGACGACTTGCATCGTATTTCCACAGCACCTGCCGCGAGCCATCCTCCCTTTGGAGAACCACCTCGTAGTAAGGGAACAAATTGTGATAACCCCGAAACGTGATGTCCACACTGCCGTCGTAATTCTTCTTAACTCTGTAAGTAATCCCCATGTCGATGTTTGGGGCGAAAGCGCTAAACGGGTACGAGCCTTTAATGTTGTCATAAGACGCATAAAACGCGTTGTATGCATATGCGACTCTGCGGTGTCTGTATTTGTAGCCGGGATTGTTGGGTACCACGTCCGGGATAGTTGTCTTTTCAAGAACGGGTCCAAATTGCCCTGTGAAAATATTCTTTTGCACGGTATGGCTCGGATCACATTTCGGATCCTGAGCATTGACGCCGAGCGTGTCCGTATCAATTTCAACCTTGACGTACTGGCGCGAAGTACCAACCTCGCCGAAGGTTCTTTCGTCAGTGAAGACGTACCAACCAAACGGACCGCCGAAGGGACTTGGGTCTGGCAGAAGAACACCGGGTTTCCCTTGAATAAACGCGTTGTATTCGAGAGTGATTTTCTCAAGACCGCTGGGATCCAAAGCATCTGTCGGCGAACTCCCTTCGTACCGAAACAAATTCGGATCACCGGCTTCGAGACCCAATGGATCGCGTTCTGCCCACCTCCCCTCCGCCGGAATATAATCCCGATTCATGAACCCATACCACCCCGTCACCGTGTCCACTCTACCACCCTGGAACAGATACCGCCATCCAAAAGCACTCGTGTTCCCGGACACCGGGTTCCCATTCGGGTTCAGGACCGTCACGGTCCCGTACGGCGTGTAGTCGTAGCGCTCCATCACCGTCCCCGACGTGTTCACCAGTGCGACAGTGTCGTAGTTCGCATCCTGAAGTGCATACAGACGCGACGGGTTCACACCGGTGAAGTTATCGCGAAGGACCATCGCGTTCACATACGCCAGGCTCCAAACGTACTGCTGGCTCACGTTTGACGCCGCCGTCCCGTTCTGACGCTCCTCGATCACCTGGCCCGCGGAATCGTAATACAGGTGGTTCGTCGCCCCCGTCGCCGTGTAGGTTTCGGTGATCCGCCGGCCCAGCGCATCATACGAGTAGGACGCCAGCGGCGCATCGCCGTTCGTGCCGTCCTCCACCGCCACGAGGCGGTTCCACGCGTCGTACACCAGGATCTGGCCGTTGTCGGAGGTTGTGTTGCCGTTACGGTCGTAACCCGGTTCGGGCAGACCGGTCGCGTTGATCGTCTGGTTCTGGGCGTTGAACAGACGGTTCGTCGTGCCGTTGGTCCCCGTCGTGCCGTTGCTCGTCACGGATGACCAATTCCCCAAGGCGTCGAGCTGCCACGACTGGCTGCTCGTCGGAGAAGAGACCGTGTCGAGCTGCGTGCCGTTGTTTCCGGAGGCGCTGAGTGTCCCTTGCTCGAACGACGTCAAGCGGCCCGGGGACTCTGGGGTCAGACTTAATTGTTCGTTTTTCAGGTGTTCCTGAAAAACGAACAATTAAGTCTGACCCCGAGATTTCCGAGATTTCGTCTTCACTGGTGTTGTAATAAGACCGTTCAAATATTCTGACCCCGAGATTTCCCCGAGTGGTACACAGCGTGTATGGCCACGTAGCGACATGAGATGAGGAACCGGATGCGTCCTTAACGCGCACGTCCGGATCTGTGGGGGACCTGGGTGGGAAATCACCCAGGTCTACCCGGCCTGAGATTCCCAAGGCTTCCCACCGTCGAGATTGATCGGCGGCGCGGCTAAGTGCGAGCGGGATGGTGATGGCAGGGCTGCGCGTCATTCTCGATGCGTTACTTCAACATCAAA
>DAIDJG010000470.1 GCA_027451445.1 Singulisphaera sp. | reverse complement strand
GGATCAGGGATCTATCGTCTCGGCATGACCCTGCGGCTCGTCGGTCGGTTTGACGAAGCGATTGCGATCTTCCAAACGATCCTCGACCGGAAGCCGGGCGACGAGCAGGCCCGCTATCAGCTCGGCGAGACCCAGTACCGTTCCGGCCGGACCTCCGAGGCCGCGATGAGCTTTCGGCAACTGGCCGACGACGCGCGCCGAGCCGTTGCACAGAAGCCGGATGACGCCAGCGCCTGGCTCCGGCTGGCCGAGGCCCTGGTGCTGGCTGGCGACCTCGAAGAGTATCGTCGGACCTGTGCCGCGGTGATTAAGAGGATCGGCACGTTGGATTCGGTCAGCTCCGACGCTGCCCGCGCCTGCTGCCTCATGCCAGACGCCTTGGCCGATTTCCGTCCCGTGGTGGCACTCGCCGAAAGAGCCGCGAAACCGCCGACGGCCGCATGGACCCATTACACCCTGGCGCTGGCCCACCTTCGCGCCGGGGATCCCGACGAGGCGCTCCGACAGGCGCGGAAGTCACTTACGGTCGATCCCAACTGGCACGCCTCGGTGCTGAACCGCGTCGTCCAGGCGCTCGCGCACGCGAAGCTGGGCCAGATGGCGGAAGCGCAGGCCATGCTGGAAACCACCCGACGACCGCCGGGGCCTCCCGGCCCTGATGGCCTGCACGCGGACGTCTTGGGGACGTCCGCAGCCTGGTGGGACTCGGCCGACCTCTTGATCCTGAGGCGCGAGGCTGAGGCCCTGATCCTCGACTCCCAGTTCCCGGAAGATCCGTTCCGACATGGTGCAGCGGTGCCGGCCGGCCCTGTGCAGTCCGACCGTTTGCCGCGCTGATGACGCCCAAAGGCAAGCGACTCGGCTCTGTGCTGACGCCAAGGACAGTCGAGCCCGGAGCCCGGCTACTCCAGAGGCCAACAGCGGGCGTTCAGCCGAAGTCGTAGACCGTCACGTCGACGCCGCGTGACGTCAGTTCGTCGGTGATGATGGGCTCAATGGCTTCCCAGCGGCCTCCCGCCAGGCCGCAGCCAATGCGGGGCATGTGGATGCTCGCCCCCAATGTCTCAGCTTCTGCAGCAAGCTTCTTCAGGCAGGATCGTACAGCCTCATAGCGGATCGGCGGGCCGTTCGAGCCCGTCTTCATGCCCCGTTGGCCGATCATGTTGGCAACCCAGATGTAGGGCTCCACTTGAACTAGCTCGATCGCACCGAGGGCGAAGTTGTTCTGGGACCGATCCTTGTGCCAGGCGCGGTAGGCGGCCTCGGGCTCGGGCCACCGCTTCGAGACGGCAACCACGAACCCCTTGCCCCATCCGCCCAGGTCGTTGCAGATATGGGCGATGATCTTGTTCCCTTTGGCCTGTGGCTGGGTGGCGTCGCCCTTGATGTAACGGATGGTTCCCATCGCGCGGCCTCTCGTGTTTTGGCTTTCGCTCGGTGATGGCGTTCCGGTTCGAAAACGCGATCCTCAAAACTTCGGCGCATCACCAGAGCCGCGATCCTCAAAGAGCGGCGAACCGCGAGGATCCCGCGCGTGTCATGAGGACGGGACGGGCCCGGTTGCGCGCATTGCGAGCTGATCGAGCCAACGGCAACATGGCCCCTTGGCATCGACAAGTCCGCCGTTGGCGAGGTTCGCCGTAGGATCCCGGAGGCGCATCGTGGAGCCGAACAGCCCGATCCTTCTGATCCTGGACCTGGATGAGACGCTGATCTACGCCTCGGAACAATCGCTCGGGTGGGACGAGGACTTCGTGGTCGGCTCGTACTCCGTCTACCTGCGCCCGCACCTGGCGGAGTTTCTCACGACCTGCGCGGCCGGCTTTCGGCTCGCGATCTGGTCCACGGCGACGGACGCTTATGTTCGCTCCGTCGTTCCTCAGATCCTGCCGCCCGACATCGAGCCGGTGTTCATCTGGGGCCGCAGCCGGTGCGTGCGGTCGTACAACCACGAAGAGTTCGAGGAGGAGTACCTCAAGGATCTGAAAAAGGTCAAGCGGCTCGGTTACGGCCTGAAGCGCGTGCTCATCGCCGACGATACGCCCCGCAAGGTCCGACGGCACTATGGCAATGCGGTCTACGTCCCGCCGTTCTTCGGCGATCCCAACGACGATACGCTTCCGGGGCTTGCGAACTATCTGCTCTCGTTGCGAGACGTGGGGAACGTCCGACGCGTGGAGAAGCGCGGTTGGGCGAGAGCCGAGGGATGAACGGCTTCCTCAAGAAGACTCTCTATTGGGACAGGCATTGGAACTTGGAGTCGAGCACCGCGAAACCGCGCTTCGACGCGCGCGGATGTCCCTCCATTGGACTCCGACGCCAACTCTCCTGAGCGAAACGTCGTCGGATCAGAAGGATCAGGGAAATGATGCGAGCGGAACGATGGGTTAGCCCGGCAGTGCGTTGATAAGCTTCCGGTCGGACGTCACCAACTCACAGCCCTCACGCTCGGCCAGGGCAACGTAGATGCAATCGTAGATGCCGATCCTCGCGATGGCCTTGCGGATGAGAACGGTCGCACGCGGCAGCAAGGACGTGGACTGATAGATCGCTGGTCCAACACCGAGGATGTCGGCCAGCCTGTGCTCGAAGCGGCCGGATGGAATGCCACCCTTCAGCTCAGCGGAATAGAGAGCGTTCGCGACTTCGACGGGCCAGAGATCCGGCGCGAGCAATTCATGGATGCCGTGCCGATGTGCGTCACGCAGCCGGATCGCCTTGTCGGAGTCTGGCTCGGGTACTTCCCACTTCACGGCCGTCGAACAGTCGATGACGTATCTCATACCTTCGGATCACGCATCTCACGGACGATATCCACCGCGATCTCCTGAACACCGCAAAGACGCAGCGTCTCTTCGCGCGCCTCATTGGCTCGTTCTTCGATGCGGCGAAGCAATTCGGGATCGGTCGGCCGCTTCCCTTCAGAGAGGAGTCGGCAGACTTCTTCCAGATCCGCATGAGCCTGATCGGTTGATTTTTCGACGGTCGCCATAGAGGTTTCCTCCTGAGTGGATTGTATCGCGGATCGGAAAAATTAAGAAGACGAGCGCCAGTAGGACGCGTAATGCAACGTGAAGTCGAGCACGGCGAAACCGCGCTTCGACGCTCGCGGAAGACCCACCATCGGACTCCGATGCCAACTCCCCTGAGCGAAACGTCGTCTGATTCTTTCGATTCATCAACTTATCGGCCGTTGACGGCGCAATCGTACCGTGTGGCCGGCTCCGCCGAGGCAAGGTCGCATTGCCTGCCCTGAAGTACTCGTCTTGTGACTGGAACTCGGTTCAACGATGACGAACTTCAGGCCCTTGCGTACGGAGAGGAGCCGACCTGTGAACGAGATTCTGACCATCGAGCAGATCCAAACCCGGTACGCTCCCGATTGGGTGCTCATCGGCGACCCCGACACCGATGAGACGCTCCGCGTCCGTGCCGGCAAGGTGCTGTTCCATAGCCCCGCGACCAGGATGAGGTCTGCCGGAAGGTGGCCGAGTACCCACCTGGGCGGTATGCCCTGCGTTTCCTGGGCACCGTTTCCAACGACCCGGTGCTCGTCCTCTGAGCTATCCGTTCAACTCGCGACACGGGCCGATCTTCGTGGAAGCCAAAGTGACCGGTCCGCCACGGAGCTTGACCCTGCCCTTGCTGCTCGATACCGGGGCGACCACCAGCGTGCTGAAGGAGGCGGTGCTGGTCGCCTTGGGCTACGACCCGGCGAACGTGTCGACAGCGTGCCCATGACGACCGGCAGCGCGGTCATCTCGGTTCCGCGCCTGGTGTTGACCCGTTTGACGGCCTTGGGCCACCATCGGTTCGGCCTGCCGGTGCGGGGCTACACGCTGCCGGCCAGCGCGTCGGTCTCGGGCTTACTGGGGCTGGACTTCCTCCGCGATCGGGTCTTGACGCTCGACTTCCGCGCGGGGGAGATCACGTTGACATAGCACGGTCGTCGTATGCCGCCGCTTGTGATTCAACGCGAAGAACCGACCCGCCAGCCGCTTCCGCATGCATCAGCCGTCGGCCTCGTCGAAGAAGTCGTTAGAGACCTCCTTCAACTCGTAGGTCTTGGTCGTCAAGACGCCGAGGTTGTGCTCGATCATCAAGCCGGCTAACTGGTCGCCGTCAATGAGGACGACCTTCTTTCCCTCGATCCGATCCACGAAGTCCACCGCGTCCTTTGTGAACGTCGAGGTCGTGATGATGACTCCCTTTCTCGCGCGGATGTAGTCCATGCTGCCGACGAAACCCTGGATAATCGGACGACCGACCGAGCCCTCCCACCGCTTGGCCTGAATACAAACCACGTCCAATCCCAGCTTGTCTTGCTTGATCACTCCATCGATACCCCCGTCGCCTGGCTTTCCCGTAACCATCCCATGACCTGCGACACCGCCGTAGCCCATCGCGACGAGTAGCCGGACGACGACCGACTCGAAGAACGAAGGCGAGCATGTCTTCAAGCGCGAAAGTAAGTCGTCGGTCGTAGCCTGCCTGAGCGAGTTATAGGCTCCGTCGATTAATTCCAGCGGCGTTCTCTGCTCGTCAATCGGAGAGGCAAGGGTGGGCTCGCTTCCCATTCCACTTTTCGACTGCGTTTTTCCGCTGAACTCGCAGTACGAAGGAAACTGCCGCAGGAACTTGATGTTGATCGCTTGTGGCTTGTTCGCAAGTACGTTGCGCCCCTGGTCGGAAATTCGAACACGACCTCGGTTGGGGTTTTCCAGCAAACCCGCAGCCTTCAAGTGCGACTTGGCCCACGCAACCCGGTTGCTGAAGATGGTTTGTTGACCGCTGGGCAGGACTTCTCGCTGTTCGTCATCCGTTAGCCTGAATCGTTTTGCGAGGAGCGCATTGAGGTCCCGCATCGTCCGCTCCTGGCCATCGGACAAAGCTTCGACGAGCGGCAGCATGACGGTCTGGAAGTCAGGGATAGCCATGATTCGCGTTCCATTAAGTGCTGCTGATCATCGCCCCGTCGTGACTGCTCTCGATTGAGACACAAATTCCCGTGTCCAGCCCGAGATCGGTACCCTAAAGGTCCCGGCATTGGAACGTACTCCCGACAAGCTGACGGAGCAACGCCGCGGAGAGAAATTGGGGGTATCTTTCGATAAATCCTTCTCGCGTCGCAACGCTGGGATAAAACATCGCACAGTCGGCGAAATACGCCGCGTCAGCAAGCAGTCGACGTGGTGGGACGCTCTCGGCGCCCTCCGTTGTTCGAACCATCCGGCGCAACTCATCGACGGGCATTGCTTCGAGATCTGCAACCAGCAGTGCAATGCGAGCCTTTCGGTCCTCCTCGTGTTGTCGGCGAGCTTCCTTGATCTCGTCTGGCTCCTCCTCGAGTTCTCGCCGCGCACGATCGTGCATCTCACGGACCTGCTCCGGTTCATTCGGGTCGTCCTCGGCGGGAGGCCAATCGAAGGGCTCCAGGAAGAACGCCGCGCCCTCTGC
The DNA here is from genome assembly GCA_027451445.1 of Singulisphaera sp. Classification (GTDB taxonomy): domain Bacteria; phylum Planctomycetota; class Planctomycetia; order Isosphaerales; family Isosphaeraceae; genus DAIDJG01. Next base: position 39,523 of record DAIDJG010000470.1, on the reverse strand, counting down.
CGCCCATTCGGCACTGGAGAACTCGTCGCTGGTCGCTCTGCCCTCGATGTAGCGCTCCGTAATTTCCACGCCACGTCGACTCGCCTCCAACGGGAGCAGCTTCCAGATCGCTCGACAGCACGCCAGTAGATACCGGTGAGTCAGTCGCACCAGTTCGTCTTCCGTGCCCTGCCAGTTCGCACGGAGCGCCGCGAGCATGGCGATCGAATCGTCCGAGGTGAGCCACTCTTCGTCCGTCATACCGTCCTCCGACGACTCATGAGCGATTCCTGGCCAGGCATAAAACTTTAGCGGTCGTGCGAGAGAATGAGTTTGCGCCTAACTTAAGGCCATTCATGCCTGGTCAGAATTTCTATCGACTTCCCGAAAACGGCCAGAGCAGCGCGGCGCTTTTCGGCGTCGACGGGGCCGTCATTGCTGGTGTGTCACCGGGCAGGCACGAGGAGATTTGCTTCACCGCCCCGACGTCCCCGCACGCTGAGACGCAGCTCAGTGATGCGGGTACAAAAACGCATAACGCAATCACCCCGTCGTTCTGCGCCCCCGTGCTCGACGAACCGTGCAAAAACGGGTTCAATGGGAATATCCCCCGCGTCGACACGTCCAAGGGGAATGGGATCATCAACGGCGCACACCTTGTCGAAAGCGGACCGCCTCGAGGCGGCGCCGAGAGTCACGTGGGCGAGGAAGGCGACCTTCTCAAAGAGCCTCAGTTCCGTTAAGCAAGGTCGCCCGATGTTCGCCGCGATTCAGAAGGAATACTCGCATGATCACACTGAAAGGGAAGATCAAGAACGGCCAGGTCGTGCTTGATTACCCGGCCGACCTGCCCGACAACACCGAAGTGATAGTGACGCCCGGCAGCGTCGCGACCGATGACGACGGACCAATGTCGCCTGAGGAGATCGCCCGCCTCCTAGCCGCGATGGAGACCGTCGAACCGTTCGAACTCACCCCTCAAGAAGAAGCTGAGATCGAAACCGCGCGTCGGGCCCGAAAGGAGCGGGAGAAAGTCCAATTTGAAGAGCGCGCTCAAACGCTACAGAGGATGTGGGAATGAGACGGTTCCTCCTGGACAGCGGGATCGCCAGCGACTTCATCGGCCGTCGCCGAGGTGTATTCGAACAGGCCCGGGAAGAAATCGCACAGGGGAATCGGATCGGAATCGGTATACCCGTGCTTGCTGAACTTGTCTTCGGCATCGAGGGAAGCGCTTCGCGCGATCAAAACATGAGGAGACTGCGTTCGACCCTTTCCATCTGGAGGCTCTGGCCTTTTGATGAAGCGGCTGCGTTCGAGTACGGCCGAGTCGCGGCTGAACTGCGGCGTATCGGCCGCCCGATGCAAACGATCGACATGATGATCGCCGCGATCGCCCTGACGCTCGGGAATTGCACTGTCGTCTCCGCGGACAGCGACCTGGCGGCGGTTCCGGGTTTGAGCGTCGAGAACTGGTCCAAGTAACATCGAGTCGAGCCCAGGGCGTTCGACAGCGTGGGAAGTCGCGTCATATATATGAATAATTTTCGAATATTTGCACATGGAGACAAATTTGACGTAGATGCCTTTTTGGCATCGGCCACGCTCCATCCCGACTCCATCTGGAAGCGTGGCGAGCGTTTCTACGAGACGTGGGGCATCGCGTTCGTACTGGGAGATGGTCAGAAGCTCTCACTCTTCGAGCAAGAACGAATCGCCATTGAGTACTTGTCGGCGAACCGGGAGACACTCAAGGCGCTGGCCGAGTATCCGGGCGTGACGACGTTCGTGCTCGGGTTACAGTACCATATCGAACTCGACCGACGGACGTTCGGGTTTTGCATGGGACCGTCCGCCTTACTCATGTGGCACTGTCTCGACATCGGCGTTTCGCCTACCTTCTACGTTACGCTCGACACGCGGCGCGAGTCGGAGGGCGAGCAGGATGTCGCAACCGACGAGGGCTGCGAGCCCGGTTTCTGCTGAGTTCGCGGCTCTCAGCGCGTCCGCTCCTGTTGGACCTCAGCGTTAATCGATAGCGGGTTCACATCGCTTCCAGCCTTAACGATGGACGATCGCGAACGCCGCCAAGGACCCGGCGCAGACAGCACGCCGGCGGACGGAGTGACCGCGTTGGCGGTGACCTTCGCACCCGGCGCGCCACTGACGCCGGCCGAAACCCAGGCGGACGCTCCCGTGTGCATTCGCATGACGCGGAGTCGTCGCGTAATTCTAATTGTCGCTGATCAATCGTCAACCGCTGTAGGCGAGGCGAGTGCGACCTCCGCCCTCAATTCGTCTTTTTCCCACCATGTTATTGACACGCACACGCCCGCTTGTTTCAATGGACCTCATTGAGACTGAATCTCAGTCTCATTAACCCTCCGTCGAGCTGATTCGGTCCAATCAGTTCGCTGTCTCGGTATGAAAGTCGCGATCCGTGATACCTCGATCGCCGCGAGTCCGAGCCTACCGGAAAGCCGCGCCCGGCACGTACAAAACAGCAACTGCCACCCCCCTGAATCGACCTGGAAACCCGCGGCCGGTCTTCTCCTCCTGGGACGATCGTTGTCCGCGCGCCGTACGGCTGTGAGCCTCAACAAACCACCGCGGATCGCACGGAAGCGACTGCTTTCGTGAGGCCGCCTCCGTCCTCGACGGATGTGGCGGCGCGGATCCGCCTTGTGATGGTGGTCTGCCGGGGAGACATGGCGCGCGGCGTCCGTGCGCTGTGGGACCACTCCCCGGTAGGCTGCCTCCCGCCTCGCTTTCCTACCTTGCTGGAGACAACGATGAGAAATCATCCATCGAGAGCCTTTACCTTGATCGAGCTCCTGGTCGTCATCGCCGTCATCGCGGTGCTGATCGCTCTGCTTTTGCCCGCGGTTCAAGCGGCGCGTGAAGCCGCCAGGCGCATGCAATGCGTCAACAACCTCAAGCAAATCGGGCTGGCGGCACACAATTACGAATCCACCAACGGCGTCTTGCCGCCCCAGATGGTCCTCACGTTCACAAATACCGGGACCGTGGGATGGAAGTCGACCTGGGGCGCCTCGTCGCGGACCATGCCGTACCTGGAACAGGCAGCGCTCTACAACGCGATCAATTACACCAACAAGGTCAGCGATGCCTCGAACGCCACGGCCGTCGCCTCGCAGATCAACACCTTCCTGTGCCCCAGTGAGGTGAACCCGCAGGCCTTCGTCAGCACCAACGCCAGCACGGGTGTGACCTCCACGTACGGAGTGTCGAACTACGGCTGGAACGTGGGAGTCTGGTACACCTTCGGCGGTTACGCATTGCGGACACCGACCGCCGGCGCCGTCGGCTCAAACATGAGCCGGACCTTCGCCAGTTTCACAGACGGACTGAGCAACAGCCTCCTGATGTCGGAAGTGAAGACCTACACGCCCGCCTACCACGACTGCAACGGCGTGCCCAACGGCGCTCCGACCGGCCCGGGCGCCTACCCGGATGTCGCCACGGTACTCGCCAGCGTCTACGCGGCGCCGAGTGCGGGCTGCAAGGTCGCCACGGCCCCCTCCGGCATGCCCGGCGGCGGCCACACCCACTGGAGCAACGGCAACTCGTTCCACGACGGCTTCACCACCGCCTTGCCGCCCAACACCAGGTCGCCCCTGGGAACCGTCGCCCCCGACGGCGATATGAGCTCGGAGGACGAGGACGACGGCGGCCCGACCTACGGCGCGATCACATCGAGAAGCTATCACTCCGGCGGGGTCAATGCCCTGTTCGGCGACGGCAGCGTGAAATTCATCAAGAATTCCATAAGCTGGCAAACGTGGCGAGCGTTGGGTACCGTCAGCGGGGGCGAAATCACCTCGGCCGATGGCTTCTGAGGCAACGTCGGGGTTCCCACGACCGTCGGGAATGCGCTTCGACGCCCTGGAGTGCGGGGACGCGACATCCCCTTGGCATGTGGCATACCAGCGCGAGAAGAACGTCGAAAGCATGATGTCCCGAACAAATGCGACCATGCTCGCCAAGGCCGGAGAGGGCTTGCTACGCGTTGCCCTCGCTCACCGCCGGCTCAGGAACTCCGTGGAGTTGATGAGCGACCAGAGGATGTCCTCGAAGGCCTCGTCGCGGCTACCCGTGGTTTCGAGGTGGTGGGCACAGGCCCGAACTTCCGCACGGGTCGGGGTGCGGGCGAGGACGTGGAGGTAGAGCAGATCGAGCGCAGCACGGTTGTCATACGTTGACTCGAGGAGCCGGCCGAGCGTCCCGCTCTTGTTGCCGGCGCTGATCGCGTGGTTGATCTCGCCGCTGTTCATCATGAAGAGCGCCTGCGGGATCGTTCCCAGGACGTCGTCGTTCGGTGTCGACGGATCCACATTGAAGAGCTTTGTTAGTGGGCCGAAAGGGCCTCCGTCGCGCACGGGACCGGCCGAGACGCCGAGCGCCTGGTTCAGGGCGCCGACGATCTGGTCGGCCCGGAGCCGGCTCGATGTGTTCGACGCAAACGTCGTACGGCCCGATGCGGAATAGGTTGAACGGATCTCGCGCTGATAGGCACGCGTGTTGAGCAACGTGCGGAACAGCCACTTCACGTCATACCCCCCGTTGGCCCACTGCGAGGCCAGGGTCTCGATGACCTGGGGCGCTTTGGCCGTGCGCCCAGGGCCCATGTCGTCCACGGGGCTGTAGAACCCTTCGCCCATCAACAGGACCCAGACGCGGTTGACGAACGCCTTCGCAAACCAGGGATCGGCGGTGCTTGTAACGACGTCGGCCGCTTTATCCCGGCGCACCTTGGGAGGCACATCCATCGGCAAGATCGAATCCTGGCCGCTCAGGAAAAACTTGGGGGCGACGGAGATCTGCCGGGTCGGGTCGGCCTTGTCGGGCATCGAATAACGCCCGCGCTCGGAGAAATACGAGGCGAACTCGTGGAACTGCTGGCGGGTCCAGGAGTCGTTCGGATGGTCGTGACACTGGGCACACTGGATCTGGATCCCCAGGAAGACCCGCGAGACCTCGCCCGCGATCTCCACCGGCTGGTTGTCGTGAGCACGCGCAAAACCGGACGCCGCGTTTTGCCCGTCCCTCCCGCTCGTGATGATCAACTCGCGGGCCATCAGGTCCCACGCCGTGTTCTGCTCGAAACGCGTCGCAAACCAGTTTTCCAGGTCGTTGAAGTTTCCCGCGTTCTCGCTCGTCGCGCGGAACTCGATCACGTCACGCCAGTAACGCGCCCAGTTGCGGGGGTAGCTGGGGCTCTCCAGCAGCAAATCGATCAGCTTGGCACGCTTCTCCCGATCGCGATCGCGAATGAACGATACGACCGTTTTCGGGGAGGGGAGCGCGCCGGTCACGTCGAGGAACACCCGGCGCACGAACTCAACGTCGGTCGTCGGGGGGGCAATCTCGGCCCTCTCGGCCCTGAGGGTCTGCTCCAGCAGATTGTCCACCTCGGCCGGCGTGATCGTGGGCGGCGTGACGGAACGCGACACGGAGGGCGTCAAGGGAGGCTGCACCTGGGCCCGCTCGGCCTTTTTCATCACCATCTTGGCCTTGGCGATCCCTTTCGCCTGCGGCCCCGGCTTCCCCAGATCGGCGGCAAGTAGGGCAGCCGTGCAGGCCAACGTGACGAGTCCCGTCAATCCCAGCCGAAGCCACATGACGCCGCCGGAGACCCGCACCATGCTACGACCTCCCGCACCGGACGGAGAATCCCACCGCTGGGCCATTGTCGGATGCACATTGCCCACATCGCGATCCCTGGATCGGTGGGCAGTGTCCCCCCACAGAATCTTAGCCTACTACGGTTAGGGCATCCCCGCAACGCATCCAGGCCGCGCGTGGATGAGAACGTCTCCGAAAGCTCCCCGGCGAATTCGATCACGGATGTCAGGGGACATCCTCCAGACCTTCATCGTCGTGCGACGTCTCGAACGACTCGGGCTTACGGTCCTTGACCATCAGCGAGTAGAGAGACGGCAGTACGAGCAGCGTCGCGGGCTCACCCGCGAGCAGGCCCGCCGATGATGGCCCGGCCCAGCGGGGCGTTCGCCTCGCTGCCTTGGTTCCATGCCAAGGCCATAGGAATCATCGCGAAGAACGCCGCGAGCGCCGTCATCGTGACGGGACGGACGCGAATGGACGCGGCCTTGCGGATGGCTTCCGTGGGGCTTAACCCCTCGTGGCGCCGCAGCTCCTGGGCGGAGTCGGTCCGTCGAGCGCGGCCATCAGAAAATACATGAGCACGGAGGCCCGCGCCAGGCCGAACGCCAAGCTGCGGAACGTGTCCTGCATTCCGTGCGCACTCGCCGCTCAGCTCGATCGAGGCCCCCTTCATGAGCTCACGCCGAGAGCTCTCCCGGGTCGGGTCGTAGGGGAGCGGGTCCCATCCGGGCGCGAATGGCCAAAGCCGTCAAGAACCCGGGGTCTCCTCGTCGAAGGGATGTATGGCCGGGCGACCCTCGAGACACGGCCCGCGACGGCAAGCCCCCCACCGGACCCCGGCCCGGTAATCGTCGGGAACGACGATGGAGCAAACGTCGAGATCCTCAACGGGATTGGTACGGGCGACCAGGTGATTGTACGCCCGGGAACGACGCTCGACGATGGCGCTGCGGTCGTTCTCAACATGGTCGAAGGCAAGTCGACGGCGCGGTAATGAGTCGGGTGGCGCACGGGGATCCTCGTTGTTGGCGGTTACGGCTTGGTCTCGGCCGTTGTGATCGGCTATTGATAGATTCTTACGGGATGCCACAAACGCACAGACGGAACGAGTCCGAGGAGAAGTGCCATGCCGGATGAAGCGAGTGACAGCCGTTCCCACGGGCCGGTGCGTCACATCTTGAAGGTTCAGGACGACCTCTGGGTCGATGCCCTCCGACTCGCGGCGGTCGTGGAGTCGACGCTGGCCACGAGCGTCACCGTCCTGTGCAACCATCGCCCGGACCTTGCCGCCACCGTCAAGGCCAACGAACGGGAGATCGACAGCCGAGAGGTCGCGCTCGAAGCCGAGTGCTTGCGGGTTCTCGCCCTTTACGAGCCCGTGGCGACCGACTTTCGGCGCGTGCTCACCGTCTTGAGAGTCAACCGAGACCTGGAACGGATCGGGGACCTCGCGGCTCGAATCGCGAAACGGGCCAAGAAGCTCGCAAGGAACGTGGACCCGGTTCCCATTCCCGAGCCACTCGAAACCCTGGCCGAGTCTGCGATGCTCGCCGTGAAAGGTGCTCTCGATTCGCTCGTGCGGTGTGACGCCGAGACGGGTCGAACGGTGATCGCCGAGGATTACCGTCTCGACGACTATCGGCGCACCGTCCATGGGGGGCTCAAGGCGGCCATCCGCGAGAATGTGGATCGGCTCGAGGATTGTCTCTGCTTGATGGACATCGCGCGCCATCTCGAACGCGTCGGCGACCACGCCAGGGGTATCGCTCAAGCGGTGGTGTACTTAAAGGAGGGCCGAATCATCAGGCACGTCGGTGCTCATCGAGTTCCGAGCGAGGCCAGCCTTTCGTCTCCGGACTGACGATCCGCACGCGCCGTCCTCGTGACAAAACGACGACACCCCCGGCGAGCCGGAGGTGTCGATGGTTTTCACGATCTCTGTTCACGACGATCGCTCAATAGCGGCTGCCGCGGAGCGGAGGGCCGACGCCCGAGGTGGGCAGGTAGTACATATCGGTGGGAACGCGGTCGCCGGGGCGATAGTAGCCCAGGTCGTACTCAGCTTCCCACGGCGGGTCCATGACCAGGTTGTAGGGCCAGAACACAATCTGGGAACAGAACAGGAAGTACGAGCAGAGCGGCTGGACGATCTGGTTGCGCTGGGTGGACTGCTTGGGGTCGTCGATCGGGTAGCTCATCCAGCGGCCGACCGGTCCGAAGAACTGGTCCACGCTGTGCCCATAGCGCTCGAGCGAGGCGTCCTGGAAGTAGAGCGGCATGTGGCAGAGTGCGGCCGACGACCACATCTTGCGGCTGGGCTCCCACTGGCGACGGGGCAACGGGACGAACGCTTCGGGGACCGGAATCGCGCGGAGCGGCCGCGCTTCGGTCGGGCTGGGAGCTCGCGAGAGCTCGAGCCGGGAGGTCGGAGCGCCTGGGTTGGAAGCGGGCCCTGGCATGGGCACATCGCCGGCCCCTGGCAGAGGCCGGGCTTGTTGCGGGTCGCGCCGGAAGGACTCTTCCTCCTGCTTCTGGGCAATCCGTTCGACTTCCCGCCGCAGTTCGACGCTCAACCGCGACCCTGACATGTCCCGGCGCGCTTCGTCCAAAGGGTTGGCGGCGGCAGGACCGGGGCCAGCGGGGACCGGAGCAGACGTCGCGGGGGCCGCGAACGTCTCGGCCGCCGGCGGCGGAGCGGGTTCCGGGGCGGGTGCGACGGCAGCCGGCTCGGGCATCGGCTCGGGAGTCGGGACCGGAGCAACCGCGGGGGCCGGATTGGGATCGGGCGTTGGCACCGGAGCGGCGGCCGGCGGGAGGACGGCAACCCGGTCGGGCATCAACGGCCGAGCGTTCGGCACCACCGTGCCGGGCGCGGCGATCGCCGGCGGAGCACCCGGGATCAGGGCCGGCGTCGTGGGCACATCGGGAGCCGGGACGGCTTCAGGCGCTTCTGGCAGCCCTTCGGGAAGCGGAGGCAGCGACTCCACCGGTTCGGCAGCCGGTACCGGCGTCGGCGTCGCCTGCGCGAGCTGCATCGGAACGCGTGCTTGCGAAGGCGGCGGCGCGAGCTCGGACACGGACGGCAAAGGCGCCGAGCCAGGCGCCGGTCCCGAGGGGATCACGGGCGTCGGAGCAAGGGTCTCCGCCGGAGGAAGCACTGCGGCTGGTTCGGGCGTCGGTACGGGAGCCGGGGCCGGAGCCGCTGTGGGCAGCGGCGCTGGAGCCGCGATCGTCGCGGGTTCCGGCGTCGGCGCCGGGGCCAGGGCAGGCGCGGCGGCCGGCGCCAATGTAGGTGCGGCGGCCGGTTCCGGCATCGGCTCAGGAGTCGGGGCCGGAGCCAGTGTCGGCAGCGGCGTGGGCGTGGATTCCGGCAGCGAGACCGGCGCCAGGGCCGGCGCGGGTGCGGGTTCCGGTGTTGGTGCAGGGGCCGGGATGGGCATCGGCTCGGGCGCGGCCAGCGGGGCACTCACGGCCTCGGGAGCGGCCGAAGCCGCCTGCACCGGCGCGGGGGTCTGCCGCGCCGCATCGCGCGAGAGCGGCGGGAGCGAGATCGAGTCCAGATCGAGCGGGGCCGCGGAGTCCGGAACGGTGGGCCTTGCGGCCACCTGAGGCGATTCGATCACCTGCGACGGCGGCGGCAAGGCGGCCACAGGCGCCTGCACGGGGACCGGCTCCACGGCAGCCACGGGCGCCGGGGCTGGGGCCTGATACGCGCCGCTGGTCTGTGGGGCCTGATACGCGCCGCTGGTCTGGACGACGCCCACGTCGGTCGGCTGCGCCGCGTTGGCGATCATTTCACCAGGAACGATGGGCATGCCGTCCGGCCCGTACGTCACGTTCATGACGGGCGCTTCGCGCAGCCCGCGCTGAGCCGTCGTAATGCCGTCCTTCAGACTCTTGAGCTCTTCGGGCGAGAGCCTGCTCTTTTGTTTTTCGACGTCGCGGAAGAGCGCGAGCGCACGTTCGAATTTACCGAGTTTGACGAAATCCCAGCCGTTGCGGAGCACGGAGCGGACATCGCGCGTGCTCGCGCTCGGCGCAGCGCCGGGCGCGGAAGCAACCGGCCGCCCGCCGCCAACGGGCGCATATTGCGCCTGTTGGGCCGAGAGCGTTGTGGCCGTCAGGGCGGCCCCGAGGGCCACCGCGGTCAAGGCCGAATATGGGCGACGCAAGCCACGCCTCCTTGCTTTCTAGGCTGACGATTGCGGGCCACCGGTTCTTCCTGAACCGGCCGGCCCTTGGATCGCGATTCCGTTCGCTCGACGCTTAACCAGACAGCAGAGCGTCCCAACTTCCTGAGACGTCGCTCAACTCACACTATCGAAGTTCGACCGGTCTCACCGTCGTTCGTGAAACTCGAGTAATTCGGCGCTTCCTGGGTGATCACAATATCGTGCGGGTGGCCTTCCTGAACCCCAGCCCCCGTCACCTGAATGAAACGGGTCTTGGTGCGAAGCTCGTCGATCGTGCGGGTGCCGCAATAACCCATCCCGGCACGCAGGCCGCCGACAAGCTGAAACACATATTCCGCGAGTGGACCTTTGTAAGGGACCCGCCCCTCAACCCCCTCAGGCACGAGCTTGGGCGCGGCGGTCTTCGACTCCTGCGAGCGCGGGCTGGCCTCTTGCCGGTACCGCTCGTGCGAGCCCTTGGCCATGGCCCCCAGCGAGCCCATGCCGCGATAGCTCTTGAAACTGCGCCCTCGGTAAATGATGGTATCGCCGGGGCTCTCGGCCAGGCCGGCGAACAGACCACCGATCATCACACAGTGGGCCCCTGCGGCGAGGGCTTTGGTAATGTCGCCAGAGTAGCGAATGCCACCGTCGGCGATGATCGGCACCCTCCCCTCGGCAGCCTTCGCCGCCTGGTAAACCGCCGTGATCTGGGGCACTCCCACTCCCGTCACCACGCGCGTCGTGCAGATGGAGCCCGGCCCAATGCCCACCTTCACGGCATCCGCCCCGGCGTCGATCAACGCCCGCGTCCCCTCCGCCGTCGCCACGTTTCCGGCAACCACCTCAATGAAACGCTCGCGCTTGATCCGCCGCACCGTCTCGATCACGTTCTGACTGTGACCGTGCGCCGAATCGACCACCAGCACATCGACGTCTGCGTCCAAAAGCGATTGAATCCGTTCATAATCGTGCACACCCACCGCCGCCCCGGCGCGGAGCCGTCCGCGAGAGTCCTTGCAGGCGTGGGGGTACCGGTGCAGCTTGTCGATGTCCTTGATCGTGATCAATCCCTTCAGTCGGTATTCATCGTCGACAAGGAGAAGTTTCTCCACCTTATTTTTGGTCAGGATGCGGTCGGCCGCTTCGAGCGTGGTGTCGGCCGGGGCGGTGACGAGGCCGTCCTTGGTCATGACCTCCTCGATGCGGAGGTCGCTCGACTCCAGAAACCGCAGATCGCGCCTGGTAAGAATCCCGCGCAGGATGCCGTTGACCGTGATCGGGACGCCCGAGATGTTGTGGTCCGCCATGACATTGCGGGCCTCGACCACCGTGGCCGTCGGCGGCAGTGTGATCGGATCGACGATGATCCCGTTCTCCGACCGCTTGACCTTCTCGACCTCCCGTGTCTGGTCCTCCACCGACATATTCTTGTGGATGACCCCGAGGCCCCCCTCCTGGGCGAGCGCGATGGCCAGTTCAGCCTCCGTGACCGTGTCCATGGGGGCCGACAAGATGGGAATATTGAGCGCGATTTTCGCAGTCAGTTGCGTGCGCGTCTCGACGTGCCGAGGCAGCAGCTCGGAATAGCCCGGTTCAAGCAGAACGTCGTCAAAGGTGATGCCCTGATAGGCGATGCGATCTTGCATCGAGGAAAAGCTCCGGACCCGACGAGACGTGTGGAAAGTACCGTGTTCCGGTTCGCGTCGGGTCAGTTCTGGGTGCCTTTCCCTCCACATTACAACCGCTCGACCATTTGCTGGCAAGGCCAACTCCCGAGAGTTTCTGTATCTTCGTACAGTTCTGAAATTGAGATCCGGGTGGTTTGTGCATGCTTTGCGGCTGAGAGAGGGCCCACGGGGAAGTCGACGGATGGTCTCGTTCACACCCCTCACCCGCCCCTCGTTGAGGATCGCCGCAGAGCGGTGGGGCATTGGTATCTACCCAACCGGCGGGCGGACGGTCTCGTTCACACCCCTCACCCGGCCCTCGTTGAGGGCCGACCTCTCCCACAAGGGGAGAGGTGTGTTTTTGGCTTCTACCGCTCGCAGACGGAAAAACACCCCTCTCCCCTTGTGGGAGAGGGTCGCCGCACAGCGGCGGGGTGAGGGGTTCGCGACGTCGCGGCCATTGCGCAAATACCAAAAGGGTGCCCCGGCATGGGTCGACCGCGCCCACGAGACTCTATACGCGTTTGAGAAGAAAATATGAATTTCTCGGGGAGTGACGTAGTTATCGGTTGTCAGAGCGCGTCATGCGGGGTAAAGTTGAAGGGATAAGGGGACCGTGCGGGGGTCACGGTCTCTCGCATTCGCACAGGACGGACATCGCGAGGCAGCGGGCAACGAGGCCCGAAAGGATCGGTCGATGGAACCTGGTGGACAGCGGTCTGGGCGGTACCAAGGATCGGGCTGGGACGTGGAGCGGGTGACCCTGGGCCGGCACTTCCTGCGAGACCTCGAAGGACTTTGGACGGGTGTCTTGAAGCTGGCTGCGGTCGTTGAGGATGCCCTCAACCAGAGCGTTCGCGCTTTGTGCGAGGGTCGACCCGACCTCGCCAGGGGGGTGAGACAGGAGGAGGCGACCGTCGACCGCTGGGAGGTCGAGATCGAGCGCGCCTGCCTGAAGGTGCTGGCCCTGCACCAGCCGGTGGCCTCGGACCTGAGGCGGGTTGCCGCGGTGCTGAAGATCAACGGCGACCTCGAACGCATGGGCGACCTGGCGCGGCACATCGCCAAGCGCGTCCGGAAGCTGTCCAACGATCCTGAGGCCTTTCCCATCCCCGAGCCGCTCGAAGCGATGGCCATCGAGGCCCTGGACCAGGTTCATAGCGGCCTCGACGCCGTGGCCAAGAGCGATTCGATGCTGGCACGCGAGGTCATCGCCGCCGACCGCCGCATCGATCATCACTACCGGCTGGTTCTGAAGGATCTCAAACAGGAAATCCGCCGCGACCCCGAGCGCGTCGACAACTGGCTCCGCCTGATCAACACCGCCCGCAACCTGGAGCGGATCGCCGACCACGCCACGAACATCGCCGAGGCCGTGATCTACCTGAACGAAGGCGACATCATCCGGCACATCGGCCCCAGGCACGCCAACGGGGCGAACTAACGCGATCGTACGGCGCCTGCGACGTCGAAACTCAGGATCGTGCGCCCTGGGTTTCATGGTACGCTAAATAACCTTGCACGAACTTGGGACACGCGAGACGGCACGCTGGCGTCATGCCTCCCCGACCCCAGCCACCTTGCGTGGCTGGTGAAGGAGGTCTATGGCTAGCCCAGCCCCTCGCGGATCATGCCTTGTATCGTGTTCCTCGACCCCAGCCACCTTGCGTGGCTGGTGAAGGAGGTCTATGGCTAGAGACGGGTTGTCTAGCCGCAGACCTTCTTCACCACCCGCACAAGGCGGGTGGGGTCGTACGCGCTGATGCAACGCGTCTAGCTTGCGACCTCCTTCACCAGCCACACAAGGTGGCTGCGGTCGTGTGATGGCGGGCGATGCGCCTCGGGTTAAACCATGTCGGTACAGACACCAACTATATGTTCAAACAGAAGCCGCGTCTCCAGGCGCGTCCCAAGTTCCCGCAAGGTTATTTAGCCCGCATGGCCTTCGAAATCCGCCCGCTCGTACCCGACGACCTTTCCGCCCTCAGCCGCTTCCTGACCCAGGGGTTCGGGACGGCTCCCGATGCCCCCTTCGCGGCCCCCGACGTCCTGCGCTGGAAGTATTTCGACCCAAGGGGCAGCCTCGACGTCCCCCGGAGCTGGATCGCGCGCGAAGACGACCAGATCGTCGGCCACCTCGGATTGACCACGGGCGCCTTCCTCGGCGACGGCTTGCCCGGAGGCGAAGTCTCGACCCTGCACATGATCGACTGGCTCTCGGCTCGACCCGGCTCGGGGATCGGCGCCCGGCTGTTGCTGCGCGCCCATCAAGGGGTCGCGACGGGTTATGGCCTGGGCGGCAGCAACGCGGGACGATCCGTCGGCGGGGGAGGGGGCTACCGGCTCATCGGGATGGTCCCCGTCTTTCAAAGAGTCCTGCGCCCCGCCCTGGCCCTTCGCCAGGGGAAGGTCGCCCGCTGGGCCCGGGACCTGGTACGGAACGTTCAGAATCCCCCGCAAAAGCCCCGGACCACGCTCGAATTCCAGCGCCTGGACGCGTTTGGTCCCGAGATCCTTCCCATCCTCGACGCCTACCGGCACCTCGCCCTGTTCACCGACCGCCGGCCCCCTCTGCTGAACCACATGCTGCGCTACCCTCGCGGGGGGATCACCGGCGGGCTCCTCTTGCACGCGGGAAATGTCCGCGGGTTCGGCCTGCTCAGCCTTGTAGAGCAGGGGGGAGCGCACGTGGGCAAGATCGTCGACTGCGTGCTCGACACCTCCGATCTCGACCTCTGGCACTCCGCATATCGCGCGCTGACTGACGCTCTGGCCGAGCAGGGGGCCAGCTCCGCCGTCGGGTTCGCCAGCACCGGCTGGTCGGCCCACGCCCTCCAGGCCTGCGGGTTTGCCTCGAGGCATGGGTTGGAGTTCCGCCTCCGCGATAAGCAGGGCCTGGTTCCCGCCGGCGCGGTCGTCCATCTGACGCCCCTTGAAGCTGACTATGTTTATACATAGATTCTTGTCCAAGTTGCGCTCGCCAGCGAGCAACCAGAATGATCGTAGTAACAGAGCGCACGAGATGCCTGCCCTCTGGTCCGCCCACCGTGTAAATTGACTGCCTCGCCACTTTCTTCGGAGGCAATCATGATCCGCGGCTGGACTCTTCTGTCGTGCTGGATGGTTTTGGCGTCCGCAGCCCTCGCTCAAGAGCCCGCGTTCGAAACGACCACGGATCGTGTCGGGCGTTGGCGAGACGACCTGATCAGCACTCCCGTCAATCAGGTTCTCACTCCCTATGGCCGGCAGGTGGAACTTGCCGGTCTGCGTCCCCAGGCGCTGGCGTTGTCGCCGAACGGCAGGCGACTCCTCGTGTCGGGTAAGACCAGTGAATTGCTCGTGATCGACGTCGATCAAGCGAAAGTCGTGCAGCGCGTCGGCCTTCCATCAGAGAACCAGCAGCAACCGCCGGACGTGGTTTCGCCCAACATTCTCAATCCGGATCGCAAGGGGCAGGTGAGTTACACGGGGTTGAAGTTCTCGCACGACGGCAAGCGCGTCTATCTGAGCAACGTCGACGGCTCGATCAAGGTCTTCGCCGCGGCCGACGACGGCGCGATTCAACCCTCACACGTCATCGGCCTGCCGGACGCGAAGGCATCGAGGCGCAAGAAGGAGATCCCCAGCGGCCTGGCGCCGTCGGACGACGATACTCGGCTCTATGTGTGCGGCAATCTTTCCAACACGCTCCTGGAACTGAACACCGCCGACGGTGCGCTGCTCCGCGCCTGGGCTGTGGGGGTCGCTCCCTACGACGTTGTGCTGGCGAACGGCAAAGCCTTCGTCAGCAACTGGGGTGGCCGCCGGCCCGCCCCCGGTGACCTGACCGGCCCGGCCGGGCGGGGAACCGAAGCACGCGTCGACCCGGTCCGGCACATCGCCAGCGAAGGTTCCGTAAGCATCATCGATCTGACGGGCGACCGCGCTTCGCGGGAACTCGCAACGGGCCTGCACGCCTCCGCCCTGGCGGTCTCGCGCGACGGCCGGTTCGTCGTGTGCGCCAACGCGGGGAGCGACCACCTGAGCATCATCGACACGGCCCGGGAAGCGGTCGTCGAGACGGTCTGGGCGAAGGACAAGCCCTCCGACCTGTTCGGGGCGTCACCCAATGCGCTGGCGTTCGACGATTCCGGACGCAGGCTGTTCGTCGCGAACGGGACCCAGAATGCCGTCGCCGTCTTTCACTTCGAGCCCGACGACAAGGGTGACACGAAGCTCGAGGGCCTGATCCCCGCCGGCTGGTTTCCCGGCGCGATCGCGTTCGATGCGCAACGCAAGTCGGTGTACGTCGCCAACATCAAGGGACTGCCGACCATGCCGAAAACGCGGAGCGACGGGGTGAAGGGCTTCAACTCACACCATTACCACGGATCGGTGTCGTTGATGCCGTTGCCTTCTCCGGACGATCTGCCCAGGCTCTCGGAGCGCGCCGCCCGGAACCTGCGCCGAGGCGCCATCGCCCAGGCCGCGTTGCCAGCCCGCAAGGACCAGAGCCCGCGGGCCATTCCCGAACGGATCGGCGAACCCAGTCTAATCGAACACGTCGTCTATGTGATCAAGGAGAACCGGACCTACGACCAGGTTTTCGGCACGATCGAGCGTGGCCGAGGACAGGCCGACCTCTGCATCTTCGGACCGGACGTCGCCCCGAATCAGCACAAGCTGGTCAACGAGTTCGTGCTCCTCGACAACACCTACTGTGCGGGGATCTTGAGCGCGGACGGCCACCAATGGAGCACGTCGGCGTTCAGCACGGATTACATGGAGAAGAGCTTCGCTGGATTTCCGCGCAGCTATCCCGACGGCATGGGCGTGGACGACCGGGACGCGCTCGCCTATTCGCCCGCCGGGTTCCTGTGGGACAACGTCCTCGCCCATGGGAAGACGATCCGGAACTACGGCGAATTCATGATGCCGAAGGTCCGCTGGCGCGACGCGACCCGGAAGGGAGCGCCCCGGTATCTCGACTGCTACCGCACCTGGAAGGGGGAAACGCGAGAGGTGATTTTTGAGAGTGAGCCGGCGCTCGAGACCGTTCGCCCCTTTTCTCCGCCGGAGTACGTGGGTTGGGAAATGGCGGTCCCCGACCAGTATCGCGCCGACTTCATCATCCGGGAGCTCAAAGAATTCGAGAAGCAGGGAACCTACCCCAATCTTGTCATCATCTGCCTCCCCAACGATCACACCAGCGGCACGAGCCCCGGCACCCCCACGCCCGCCTCGTGCGTGGCCGATAATGATCTGGCGTTCGGACGAATCGTCGAGGCCCTCAGCCAGTCCCGCTTCTGGAACAAAATGGCCATCTTCGCGATCGAGGACGACCCGCAAGCCGGTTGGGACCATGTCAGCGGTTATCGCACGACAGCCTATTGCGCCAGTCCCTACGCCAGGCGTAACGCCGTGGTCAGCACCCAGTACAACACCACCAGCCTCATCCGCACGATCGAGCAGATCCTCGGCCTGCCACCGATGAACCAGTTCGACGCCAGTGCCACACCGTTGTTCGATTGTTTCACCGATACACCGGATTGCCGACCGTTTCGCTCGGTTGCCAACCTCGTGCCGCTCGATCAGATGAATCCCGATCCGAAGGCGATCCGGGATGTGATCCTCAAGAAGGACGCTCTCGTCTCCGCACAGCTCAATTTCCGAGAGGTCGACCGGGCGCCGGAAGGCGTCCTCAATCGCATTCTGTGGCGGGCGCGCAAGGGTCTCGCGGTTCCCTATCCGGAGTGGGCAAGCGGCCGCGCGGACGATGATTAACAAACAAAATGGGGAAGCCTCAGAGCCGGTCCCCGGTTTGTTCGGAAGCCAGACCGACCAGAAAGGAAACTGGCCCGGGAGCGGGCTCACGCCAACGCGCAAATGTGATACGATGCGCTCGGTTCTTGCTTACGAGCGTGGAAACCCAAGGCACAGGAACCCTATTGGTGAGCGCCCCACCAGCAGCCAACCAACCGCTCTCCTTTTACGGCCCCACACCGGAAGGCTTTCCGCCCTTGGCACGGATCAGTGTCGAGAAGTACGACGCGATGATCGCCTCTGGGGCCTTCAACAGGGATGACCGCTTCGAGTTGATCGAAGGGGCTCTGGTAGCGAAGACGACCAAGAAACCAAGCCATGGCACAGCTTCGGAACTCTGCGCCGAAGCGCTCCGCCGCGTCCTTCCCGTGGGCTGGCACGTCAGGATCGAAAAGCCTGTGCGCATTCCGGGACGGGATAGCGTGCCTGAGCCGGATATCTCGGTCGCTCGGGGCGAGATCAGAGACTACGAGGAGGGCGATCCCTCTCCAGAGGACATCGCCCTGGTCCTCGAGGTCTCGCACACGACGCTCCGCGCTGATCGCGTGTTGGCCGCGACCTACATCGACGGCGGTATTGCCGTGTACTGGCTTGTCAACATCTCTGAACGCCAGCTCGAGATCTACTCAATCCACGAAAAGGTCCCGGTCATCCTCGCGGAGATTGACGCGGCTCCGCTGGTGATTGCCGGGCAAACCGTCGGTCAGATCCGGGTCTCTGATCTACTACCACATACGAAACAGAAAACGGCGCGATGAACGCGGACGCGGCTCGCCAAGGTCTCAGCCAGTTTGGGACGCAACAAAGCAGGGTCAAGCTTGTGGGCCGGAAAAAGGGGAAAAGTGCCACCTGACCTTCTTCCTGGGAAAAGGGGGACGTAGCGAATCGACAAATAGCGATTCGCGCCACGTCCCCGTTGTTTGGACTACAAGTACCACAACGCCGACCGCGAGCTCCAGAATCCAATTTGCCCGAACTGCCTAATTTGACGCGGGAGCCCTGGTTCGCCGCCCGGATCTTTCGCGGACCAGTAGACTCCGAGACTTTCGGCCTCGACCCCGGGTCGACAAATGACGATCGAGGTTGCAGAGGGTCAGAGGGCCGATGGGGGAGCCGTCGTTTCACAGGACCGGAACGTATCGGCGGCTCGTTGAATCAGGCGCTTGCGGCTTCGAGCGTACGGAAGCGTCATTCCGGTCCTCCCGGGTGTGATTGTTTTGGGTGCTATTGCCGATATACCAAGCGGAGGATCCTATTTTCCGGCGCGATGGGCGACGCCCCCCTTAACGATCGTCGAGGCCGGCTCAGAACAGTGCAAAGACCGCTCGCCGGCCAGCCCAGGTCATTCTCTGAACCGGTTCTCGGATGACCGTGTCCCCCGGCAGACTTTCCGAGAGCCAAGGAGCGCCCTTTGCCCCTTGTCTTCACCCACGAGGCAGACCGCCGACTGCGCCGGTTGGTGATCGGAGTCGTCCTTTCGGCCGCTCTCGGCCTGGCCGGGCTCTACTATTACGGCCCGCCCGAGTACACGCGGGTCGGTTATGCACCGAAACAGCCGGTGCCGTTCTCGCACGAGCAGCATACGGGGCGTTTGGGAATTTCTTGTCTGTACTGTCACACCGGGGTGGAAGAATCTTCGGTCGCGAAGATCCCTCCCACCCAGACCTGTATGAACTGCCACCAGACGATCAAGCCGGACAGTCCCCAGCTCGCGGTGGTCCGGGAAAGCTTCGCGAGCGGGAAGCCGGTTCCTTGGGTCCGCGTCCACCAGGTGCCGGATTACGTTTTTTTTGATCACTCGGCGCACGTACGCCGGGGCGTCGGGTGCGTGAGCTGTCACGGCAAGGTGAACGAGATGCCTGTGGTCGTACACGAGAAGCCCCTGAGCATGGGCTGGTGTCTCGACTGCCACCGCCAACCCGAGGCATGCCTCCGGCCGCCATCGGAAGCGACCAACTTCGCGTGGCAGCCGCCCGCTGGGAGGTCGAACAGCGACTACGGGCGATTGCTGAAGGACCAGTCGCGGATTCACCCCCCCGAACAATGCTCGGGATGCCACCGATGAACCGAATCATCTCCATGGCCGATCAGGACGGGTTCCCGCTCACCGGGAAAACGTACTGGAGGAGTCTCGACGAACTGGCGAACACGCCGGCGTTCCGGACGTGGGTGGAGCGCACGTTTCCGCAGTCGATGAGTGAGCTGCTCGACGGCGCGGTGGATCGCAGGCGGTTCCTCCACCTGATGGCGGCGTCGCTCGGACTCGCCGGACTGTCGGGGTGTCGCCGGCCGGTGATCACGGCCATGCCGTACTCGAAGCCTCCCGAGGAGGTGGTGCCGGGCATGCCAACTTATTACGCCTCGGCGATGCCCCGCCCGGGCGGGGCACGGCCGGTGCTGGTCGAGTGCCACGAGGGCCGGCCGACCAAGATCGAGGGCAATCCCGTCCATCCCGACAGCGCCGGGAGCAGCGACGCGTTCGCGCAGGCGTCGGTGCTCGACCTGTACGATCCTGATCGATCGTTCACCGTGCTGCACGCGGGGGCGCCCTCGACGTGGGAGGCGTACGATGCGTTCGCGTCGTCCCACTTCGCCGCGCTCCGTGCCCGCAAGGGAGGGGGACTGCACGTGCTCTGTGGCCACGTGGCCTCGTCGTCGCTCGACTTGCTCCGCGACCACATCCGCGCTGTGATGCCTGACGCACGCTGGTATACCTATGAGCCGATCGACCATGAGAACGCCCGGACAGGGGCGGCGCTCGCGTTCGGATCGCCGTTCGAAACGCGTTTGTTGCTCGACCGCGCGGCGGTCGTGGTCGCGCTCGACGCGGACATCCTCGGTATTGATGATGACGGCGGACGCCATGTCCGCGCCTTCGCCGACGGCCGACGGCTCGAAAAGCCGGACGATCCGATGAACCGGCTCTACGCGGTCGAGAGCCGATATTCACTCACCGGCGGAATGGCCGATCACCGGCTGCGGCTCGCGGCGAGCCAGGTGTGTGACTGGGCGACGGCGCTCGCGTTGGAGGTCCTCCTCTCCGACCCGATCGTGCCCGGACCGGGGAGCGCCCTCGCGACGCTCAGGGACGCACTCGCGGCCTCCCGCCGTTCGATCACGGTAGACAAGGTGTGGATCGGCGCGGTCGCAGCCGACCTGCGCGCGCACGCCGGGCGAAGTCTCGTGGTCGCCGGCCGCCGCCAGCCCCCGCTCGTCCACGCATTGGTACATGCGCTGAACGCATCGCTCTCCAACATCGGCAAGACCGTCGAGTTGAGGGCTTCGGCCGCGCGCAAGGACAGCGGCGGCCTGAAGGACCTTGTCGAGGCGATCGGCGCGAACGACGTTCAAACGCTGGTTGTGCTCGGCGGCAACCCCGCGTATGACGCTCCCGCCGATCTGGAATTCGCCGCGGCGTGGAAGACGGTGGCGACCACGATCCGTCTGAGCTCGTACGTGGATGAGACTTCGGCAGGCGCCACGTGGCATCTTCCCGAAGCGCACTATCTGGAGTCGTGGGGGGACGCCCGCACCGGCGACGGCACGATCGTGCCCGTGCAGCCGATGATCGAGCCGTTGTTCGGAGGCCGCTCGGCCCTGGAGGTGGTCGCGAGGCTCTCCGGATACGAGCTGACCGCGCCCCGCGACATCGTCAGGCGGGCATTTCAAAACGTGAGCGGCGTCGCCCCAACGCAATTCGAGGCGGCATGGAGTGCATTTCTGCACAACGGGACGCACAAGGGCTCGGCCGTGCCGCCCGCCGCGCCCCCGCTCGCTGCTCAGCCGATCGCCCGGGCGGTCGCGGCCGCACAGCCGGTCAGCGCTCCCTCGGCCGACAACCTGGAGCTCGTGTTCGAGCGTGATGCACGTGTCGACGACGGCCGCTTCGCCAACAACGGCTGGCTACAGGAAGTTCCCGACCCGGTCACCAAGCTAACCTGGGACAACGCCGCTCTCTTGAGCCCCAGGACGGCCCGTGAGCGAGGCGTGAACACGGGCGATGTCGTCCGCCTGGAAATCGGAGGGCGAACGCTCGATATTGCCGCAATGATCGTTCCCGGCCAGGCTGACTTCTCCGTCTCGGTCGCGCTGGGATACGGCCGTCACGCCACCGGCCGGGTGGGGCGAGGGGTGGGATTCAATGCCTATACGCTCCGCACGAGCGAGGCGCCCGACTTCGCCCTCGGCCTGAAGCTGACGAGGACTGGGCGCTCCTACCCACTGGCCAGCACGCAGGACCATTTCACGATGGAGGGGCGTGACCTGGTTCGCGAACTGACGCTTGCCGAGCTGTTGCACTCGCACGCGTCGCACGACGAAGAGACGTCGCTCGACGCGATGGTTACAGCGCCAAAGCTTGGGGGCGAGAACCAGTGGGGGATGACGATCGATCTGAACACGTGCGTCGGATGCAACGCCTGCACGATCGCCTGCCAGAGTGAAAATAACATCCCGATCGTCGGCAAGGGCGAAGTCGCGCGAGGCCGCGAGATGCACTGGATCCGGATCGACCGCTACTTCGCCGGAGACCGGAACGACCCCCGCCTCGTGCACCAGCCGGTGGCTTGCGTCCAGTGCGAGAACGCCCCGTGCGAGCTGGTCTGCCCAGTCAACGCGACGGTCCACGACGAAGAGGGACTGAACGTTCAGGTTTACGGCCGTTGCGTCGGCACGCGGTACTGCCTGAACAACTGCCCGTACAAGGTGCGCCGGTTCAACTTCTTCGACTTCAACGAACGGCCGCTCGAGCATCTGCGGCTCGGCCCGTTGGTCGCGAAAGGAATGCCCGAGACGCTCAAGATGCAGAAGAACCCGGACGTCACGGTACGGATCCGCGGGGTCATGGAAAAATGCACCTACTGCGTGCAGCGAATCGAGCGCGGCAAAATCGGCGCACGCGTGGAGGCCGGGGCCTCGGGCGACACGGCCGTGCCCGATGGGACGATCGTCCCCGCCTGCGCCCAAGCCTGCCCGGCGCGCGCGATCGTCTTCGGCGACATCTCCGATCCCACGAGCCGTGTTTCTCGTTTAAAGAAGCAATCGCGCAATTATTCGTTGATTGGAGAACTGAACACCAAGCCCAGGACCACCTACCTGGCCCGGTTGCGAAACCCCAACCCGAGGCTGCCGGTTCCGGGGGAAGAGCAGGCATGAATAATCACTCGCACGCCCCATTCGCCGAGGAACCCCCGTGGATCACGGGGAACCATGGCTTCGCCTCGTTGACGAACCTTGTCTGCGGCCTGGTCGAGCGGCGAGCGCCGGCCTGGTGGTGGGGTGCATTCCTGCTCGCCGGAGCGATTTTTACCCTGGGCGGGCTCATGACGGCTTACGTGATCTCGACGGGCATCGGCGTGTGGGGGATGAACTCCCCGGTCGCCTGGGCGTTCGACATCACCAACTTCGTCTTCTGGGTTGGGATCGGCCATGCGGGTACGTTGATTTCGGCGATCCTGTACTTGTTCCGCCAAAAGTGGCGGTCGAGCCTGAACCGATTCGCCGAGGCGATGACGCTCTTCGCCGTGGCGTGCGCGGGGCTCTTCGTCACGATCCATCTCGGCCGCGTCTGGTTATTCTGGTACCTGATCCCAGCGCCGAGCGCGAACCAGATCTATCCGAACTTCCGGAGCGCGCTGTCGTGGGACTTCGCGGCGGTGGCGACCTACGCCACCGTCTCGACGATGTTCTGGTACTACGGACTGATCCCCGATTTCGGCTCGCTGCGCGACCGGGCCACGGGCCGCATGAGACGGTTCGTTTACGGCCTGCTCGCCCTCGGCTGGCGGAGCTCGGGACGACACTGGCACAACTACGAGTCCGCCTACCTGATGCTCGCCGGACTCGCGACCCCGCTCGTCGTGAGCGTGCACACGATCGTGAGCTTCGACTTCGCCACGTCGGTCGTGCCCGGTTGGCACTCGACGATCTTCCCCCCCTATTTCGTCAACGGTGCGATCTTCTCGGGATTGGCGATGGTGATCACCCTCATCGTGCCCCTGCGCGTTTTGTGCGGGCTCACGGACCTGGTCACGACACGGCATCTCGAGACGATGTGCAAGCTGATCCTCGCGACGAGCCTGCTGCTGAGCTACGGCTACATGGTCGAGCTGACAAATGCCTGGTACAGCGGCAACGCCTACGAGCAGTTCGTCTTTACGAACCGCATGGCCGGCCCGTACGCGTGGTGCTACTGGACGATGATCGCGTGCAACGTCGTCCTGCCTCAGCTTTTCTGGATGCGGTGGGTGCGAACCACGCCGTGGGCGATGTTCTCCGTCGCCGTGTGCGTAAACGTCGGGATGTGGTTCGAACGGTTCGTGATCGTCGTCACCAGCCTGCACAGGGATTACCTGCCGTCGAGTTGGGGGATGTTCTACCCGACATGGGTCGACATGGGGTTGCTGGCCGGCGGGTTCGGGCTGTTCGCGACCCCATTTCTTCTGTTCATCCGGTTCGTCCCGATGGTCGCCCTGAGCGAGGTGAAGGCCGCTCTGCCCGAGGCCAACCCGCATCACACCGCCAGCCCGGAAGCCGAGCCAGCGCCCGCGCCGGTCCCGCCGGTCCCGGCTGACCCCACCGCCGGCCCTTGCTTCGGGGCCATGGCGCGGTTTCGTGGTCCCGAAGAACTGACAGCCGCAGTGGTGGAACTCCGCGCGCTCGGCTTCCAGAGAATTGACACGTATTCACCATTTCCCATCCACGGAATCGAAAAAGCCCTCGGGCTGGGCCGCTCGAAAGTGCCTCTGTTTACACTCGCCGGCGGGATTTTCGGGCTGAGCTTCGCGCAGTGGCTCCAGTGGTACCAGAGCGCCATCGGCTATCCATTGATCACCGGGGGCAAGCCGATCAACAGCACGGAGGCGTTCGTGCCGATCGACTTCGAGACGATGGTGCTGTATGCGGCGTTCGGATCCGTCGGCGCGATGCTGCTGCTGAACGGACTGCCGCGGTTGTATCACCCCGTCTTCAGGGGCCGTTCCTTCGCGCGGGCGACTGACGACGGCTTCTTCCTAACGATCGAGGCCCGCGATCCGAAGTTCGACCCACGGGAGACCCCCGCGCAGCTCGCGGAGGCCGGCGGAACCGAGGTCGAGTTCCTCGCTCACTGAATCGGAACGCGCTGGGTCGGATTTTCACGGCGGGTACGCCTGCTGGCCTTCCCAAGAACGTCAAGGGTGGTGCCGATGCGTTGGGTATTACTGGGAATAGCGACGGCCGCTGCGATCGTGGTGGTCCAGATGGGGCCGCGCGGGGCGGTGAGCGACCGCAGGCCCTTAATGTTCATCACGGACATGGACTTTCAACCGCGCTACAATCCCCAGGCCGCCACGCCGTTCTTCGCCGACGGACGTACGATGAGGACCCCGCCGGCCGGAACCATCCCGTTCGGCGGCGCCGACTACGACAGCGACGCTGGCTCGCCCCGTCAGAATCCCGACTTCCTCAAGAGCGACGACGCCTATTACCGCGGCAAGGCGGGAACCGCCTGGCTTGCTCGCAACGCCTTGCCTGTCGACATCGCCCTGCTCCGCCGCGGCCAGGAGCGATACAACATCCATTGCGCGCCGTGCCACGGGGCGACGGGTGCGGGAAACGGCGTCATGACCCAGTACGGCATGCTCGGCGTGGCAAGCATCACCGACGAGTTGCACACGCTGATGCCCGACGGTCAGTTCTTCGACGTGATCTCCAACGGCAAGGGCCGGATGATGCCCTACGCCCCGCAGGTCAAGGTGCGCGACCGCTGGGCCATCATCGCCTACATCCGGGCTCTGATGCGCAGCCAGAGCACGACCCTGGGCGACGTTCCCGAGGACCAGCGCGGAAACCTGAACCCATGAATAGAACCCGTACGATCACGGAACCCGTGACAGTCTCCACACACACGGCAAAGCCGGTCGCCCTGGTTCTGCTTGCACTGGCCGTCATGACCGGGGCGATCTCAGTTTCGGCCTGGTCGGCCGCGCCGCGCCACTCCGCGTTTTCTTATCTGACCGCACTGGTGTTCGTGACGTCTATGAGCGTCGGGGCCCTCGCCTGGCTGCTGCTCCTGCACCTGACCGGAGCGGTCTGGTCGGTCGCACTGCGACGGTTGCTGGAGAACCTGGCCAGCCCCTTGCCCTGGAGCGCGCTGCTGTTCATCCCGGTCGTGCTGAACCTGGGGCGGCTCTACGTCTGGGCCGACTTCGCGCGGATCTCGGCAGATCCCGGTTTGGCTCGCAAGGCGGTCTGGCTTAATCCAACCGCGTTCACCGCGCGAGCGGCGCTCTATTTCACAACCTGGGCCGTCGTGACGGGGCTCTTGAGACTCAGCTCGATCCGGCAGGACCGTACCGGCGACCCCGCGCACATCCGGCGGATGCGGTCGGCGAGCGCCTGGGGTACAATCGGGGTGGGCCTGACCAGCAGCTTCGCGGCGTTCGACTGGCTGATGTCATTCGATCCGCGCTGGACCTCGTCGATTTTCGGGGTCTACTTCTGGGCGGGCTCGCTCGTGGGCGGGCTCGCGGCCTTGATCCTGCTCGTGCTGGTCGTTCACGCCGCAGGCTGGCTGCGCGAGACGATTACAGCAGAGCACTTGCACGACCTCGGAAAGCTGCTTTTCGGCTTCGTGATCTTCTGGGCCTACATCGCGTTCTCGCAGTATTTTCTGATCTGGTATGCAAACTTCCCCGACGAGACGGAATGGTACGTCGTCCGGCGGGCCGGCGACTGGAACACGTTGAGCTGGGCGCTTGTGTTCGGGCACTTTGTCGTGCCATTCTTCCTGCTTCTGTCGCGCCCGACGAAACGGAGCCCGTTCTGGCTGGGATTCGTGGCGGCCTGGAGCCTCGTTTTTCACTACGCTGATCTTTACTGGGTCATCATGCCGGCTCTGAGCCCCAGTCGACCCGAGCCTCGCTGGCTCGACGCTTCGTGGCTGTTGACGTTGCTGTTTTTCTGCGGCGCCATCGTCGCGCGGGCCTGCCTGAAGCGGCCGCTGGTTCCGATCGGCGACGCTCGCCTGCCGGAATCGATTGCGTTCCGCAACTCCTGAGGAGCGAATGCCATGACGGATGGGGCATCTGAAAGCCCCGGCGCGACGCCCGCCCATTCCCAACCCGGGGAAAGTGCGTCGAGCGAGCGGCAGTTGCCGCACGCGTCGTCGGACCAGGGCGCAGCGCGACCGCTTTCACCTCCTTCGAGGAGCATGGCCGAGATCGTGCTCAACAGCGTCGGCAACCTTGTCGCGGTCGGGGCGATCATCTATTTCACGTACTTTTTTATGGTTTACTTTTCGAGGAAGCCCTCGGCTCCCGCGCCGGTTCCAGAAAACGTTCGCACGGTGGTCAGGAAGACCGAGGCGCTGCGGATCGAGGAACGCCGGGTGCTCACGACCTATGGAGTCGTCAACCCGGCTCTGAAAACGGTGCGGATTCCCATTGCAAGGGCCATGGAACTGATCGCGGCCGAAAGCGCCCGGACACCCGTCGCTGCCGCAGCACCGACGGCCGCAAACCCCGCTCCCACGCCCCTGGCAGCGGCTCCAGCCGCCGCCTCGACGACGCCGGATTCCGTCGCCGCGGGTGCAAAGCCCGCCGCCACGGTCGCCGTGGTCGCTCCGCCGGCGCCGCCCTCCGCTCCCCCGGGCTTGCCTCCCGAGGTCCTCTACCGCGCGGTTTGCATGGCGTGCCACGACGTGGATGGTCGAGGAGGGGTCGTTCGCAAGGCGATGCCCGTCATCCCCGACTTCGCCGACCCGAGGTGGCAACGCACCCGGACCGACGCCGACTTGCTGCACTCCGTGCTCGAGGGGAAGGGGAAGCTCATGCTGCCGATGAAGGACAAGTTCGCGCTGGCGCGCACCGACCCGAAGGCCATGGTCGCCTTCGTGCGTCGGTTCCAACTCGGAGCCGCGGCCGCGGCGCCGGGAACGCCGGCGCCGACCGGGACAGCCACGACTGCGACCGCGCCGACCGGGACGGCCACGACCGCGGCGAAGCCCACATCCCTCGCCGCGGCGGCCACTCTTCCGACGGCTCCCAACAACTCGGCGGCCGCGCTCGCACTGTCGACGCCGATTTCCCCGGACGTCCTGGCCTTGCTTGCGCCGGCCGCGGCGCCCCCATCTTCACCACCCGGCGCCTCACCCGAGGAGGCCGCGAAGCTGCGGGCCTCCGCGGATTTATTTCGGGTCAACTGTGCGGTCTGCCACGGTCCGGACGGGCGGGGGAGCCTCGTGCGCGCGGCCATGCCGGTGATCCCCGATTTCACCGCGCGGGCCTGGCAGACGAGCCACGACGGCACCCAGCTTTCGGTCAGTGTCCTCGAAGGGAAAGGCACGCTGATGCCCCCCTGGCGCGGAAAGATCAGCCCGGCGCAGGCGCGCGACCTCGTGGCGTACATCCGCCATTTCGGCCCCGCCGATCTCCTCGGCTCCGGAGTTTCCACGAGCGAATTCGAAGCGCGTTATCGCAACCTCAGGAAGCAGTGGGACGACCTGGACCAGCAGTTGCGTTTACTGTCCGGTCCTTGACCGCTTGATCATGGAGGTTCAGTTGTCATGAAACCCCGCGTGCGATTCGCCGCCGCCGGCCTGATTGTCCTGTTGGCGGCCACGACCTCGTCCACGGCCCAGCAGGTTGCTGCGCCGGCTGCGGCGCACGGACTTTGGGAACGCCATCACGCGTGGTGTGCTCACAAGCCGCGAGTGACCTTTCCCCGGACGTTCTCATATCAGTACGATCTTTGGTTCAACCGGCCTCGGCATACGCGCCATCTCGGTCCCGACGGCAAGGTCTACTGGCGGACGACGGTTCGCGGACTTCCCCTGGGTGCCCACGAGCCGTCGTACTGAAGAACCTGGATCGGACCCGCCGAACGCGGCGGCGAGGCGCCCGCCGAACGCGGCGGTCGCCGGTCCACCTGAGACGCACTACGGTTGTGCCGGAGCGAGGGGTCCAGGAGCGTCCCTCGGCGCACCTTCCTCACGCAACTCGGCGATCGGTTGTCCGTAGATCAGCCGCTTCGGCGAAGGTTCCAGGGGCGGTGTGGACGGGGATACATCGTGCCAGCGGCTGAGGAAGGCCAGGAGTTTTTCGTACTCCTTGCCGGTCAGGTTCGCACGCACCCGCATGTGCGCGGCCACGTTCTGATAGTTTGCGAGATTGCGTTCACCGAGGGACCGCGCATTGTGGCACTCGTTGCAGTACATCGCGAACACCTCGCCGCCGGTGAGCGAGTCCTCGTAGGTGTTTCGCTCCCCCGCCCACCCGGGCAACCGAAACGGAGCGGGCCCCTCAGCAAGATCGATCGGCGTGCTCTGACAGCCCGCGGCGACCAGACCGAGCAGGCTGACGAACCAGTTCATCATCGCGCCGTGAATCGGCGGCTTGCTCGGAGTGCTCAGCACGGCTCGTTCCCTCCTTTGATGGTTTTCGGAAATCGTACCACGCCGATCGCGTGCGACCGGAACCGCCTCGGTCGCAGTCAGAAATTGGTGGCGAACTGAATCATGAATACATTGTCGTTGAATGATTTGTTGATCTCTTGGTTAAACTCATAGGCGAATTTCAAGACAGTCGACGCATAGATGTAGTAGTTCAGACCAAACGTGTACTGATTTCGGTTCACGGGCGCGGTCGAGGGGGGATCGAACGCGGACGCCGTCACGCTCGCCTGGTCGATCCCCTGAAACCGTGCTTCGCTGAAGCGAAAGACGTATTCAAGGCGTTGGCGGTGCTTCTGGATCGAACGGTAGTCGCGGTAAGCGATCTGGCTGTAGAAGCCTTCGCGATGGATGTTGTTGCCGATGAACTGCCTGGTGGCTTCGTAGTTGTCGCCGTACTCGAACCGGTAGTCCCAGTTGCCCCGGTGATAGTTGAAATAGGGCTGCCAGATGCTCATTACGGCGCCCGACGACGCGGAGTAGGGGGCGTTCACGAACTCGGAGACCCCCAGGTTGATCCCCATCGCCGGATACCAGAAGCCGAGCCGGGCGCCATACGCCATCGCTTCGTTCACGCTCGAGGACGTACCGAGGACTCCCCCGAGGTCGTACCAATCGGCCACTTGCCCCTGCCCGGGAACGCCCAACCCGTTGGTCATGTACCCGGAGTACTCCATCTTGATCGGCGACCCGAACAGATACTTCGCCCCGCGCATCTGAACGCCGGTCAGCGCGAGACCGTCGGGGATGACCTGGTACGCCGCGAGAGGCAGATCGGGCAACTTGTTGATCCAGACCGGATCGAGCCGCTCGCTGATGAATCCCACCGGGGCCAGGAAATAGCCAATATCAACGGTAAGCCAGTCGTTGATAAACATGTCAAGCTGGGCCTGGCCGAGCGTGGCGCCTGACAAGTTGAACGTAACTTCGGCGCTCAATAACATGCGCCTATTGAGCTGATAGAGAAAAAACGGGGTGTACTGGTCGAATGCGAACTCTCCCGCACCCCTGCGGTTAGGATAAAGATTGTAGTAGACGTCGAATGTACTAAACATCGAAACCGGAGTTGAGTCGGTGCCGCTTGGCAAGAACCACGATTTGAGCTGAGGCGGCAAGTTGGGGGTATTGCGCCGCTGGTTGTCGAGCGCGTCCGTGAGTTGATCGATGGCGGCGGCGGCTTTGCGGTCGCGCTCTGCGGCTTGCCCGGCCCGCGACTCAAGGGTGGCGGTCTGAGTCTGGAGTTTGTCCACGACCGCGGCTTTCTGTTCGAGCTGGTCGGCGATGAGCTGCGATTGCTCTTCGAGCACCCCCAATTGCTTCTGCTGGAGCTGCGCGATCTTTTGCTGCCGGTCCCCCGCTGGGCTGGCGCGAATCTGTTCCTGGAGCTTCCGGGCCGTTTGTTCCAGCAACTGGATCTGCTGTTGCTGAGCGGCCACCTTCTTTTTCTGCTCGGCCATGTCCCTAGCGTACTGTTCCTTGAGCGACTTGATCTCCTGGGCGTTCCGCTCGAGCGCCTCGCGCACCGTCGCGAGCAGCTTCGCTTCCGCGCTCGCGTTCTCGCCTGCCGTTGCGGGCGGAGGGGCAGTTGAAGGAGCGGTTTTCGCCGAATCCTGGGACAAAGCTGCGCCACGGCAGCAAACCAGATATCCCAGAATTCCTAGTCCACAAACTCGCCGCATGCCGAACACCCTTCGTGCGAGTTGGCAATGGAGGGTTCGTCGCGCGCCACCTGCTTTGCGGATCATCGCTGGACGACTTCAAGTGCTGGCTAAACGACTCTCAATCGAGGATCACTCAGGGAATGTATCGGTCGAAGGGATTCGGCCAGTCAAATCATCTTTAGCGATTGCATAATCTGTCGAGACCGAGGCGACGTTTTCGATCGGCGTTGTTCTTCCGGCAACGGTCAAGCGAGTTGGCGCATGCCCACGACGGGCGGCAACGAAGACCAAGGGCTGTGTCGCAACCGAAAACGGCAGGGAAGCTTAATACCGTCAAATCGGTCGTTCCGGGGGCTCGCTTCCCACTCGTACCCGCCGGAGATGAGTAACACGAATGAGCGGGAGAGATGAGCGTCGGCCACGGCTCGAGACCCGTTGTGGGTGTCCTGTCTTCCAGCGGCCCTGCCGCCCGTGGGGTTGAGGGATTGGTGATCTGGAGAGAATGTGGAAAGGGAGAGAAAAAGGGGGGGCACAGATGTGTTGTCTTGCTCGTTCGAGCGGACCGATTGCAAGCACCTGGACCGTTCGCTCGGACTTTTTTCGTTGCGATCAGCGATGAAACGGGCCCGGGGTGCTTGGACTGGGTGGTGCCGGGATGGTTGTGGGTGGAGGCGCGGGCAATGGAGGCGGGGTTGCGATCGGGGCCTGCGTTGGAGCGGTCGCTGGTGGAACCGTTGTTTGGGTGGGTGGAGTGCCTGACGAGCCGTCGTGACCGAGGCCGGGGCGCGAAACCTCGTGGCCCGGGACGAACGAGTGGAGATAACGGGCCAGCCCGAACGCCTCTTCCAAAGTGATGACACCCCGGAAGGAGGGCATGACGGCCCCGCGACCTTCGAGGATGACCCGGGCGCGATATTGTTCCGGGCGGCTTGCCTGCCAGACCGTGTTCGTGAAATCGGGCACGTCCGGAATATCCCAGACACCCCGGCCATCCACACCGTGACAGCGGATACAGTAGCGGTTGAACAGACTCATGACCACCCGGCGTTCCTGTTCCGGGCTCCTGACCCAGTACCAGGTGCCCCCGAATTCAGGGTTGCTCAGGTCGGCCGGCGCAGGGAGATGCTCCGCCACACGGTGGAGGCGGGCGGCACATCTCCAGTGAGGCCAGCTCTTACCACAGGCGCAGTCAGCGTTTACGCGAGGGTTTCCCGCCATCGCGACGAGCAAGAATGCGGCGCCGACAACGGCAGGACGTCCCACTCTCGCCAAAACGCCTTGCCTGGGGCGCTTGCCTGGACCCATGGCTCCTCCCAACCCGGTACGCCCGGCGTAGTGTCCAGGAGCGTTCGAATTGGTTCCGCGAAGCGTTGGCCCCGGAACACTTTTCCATTCAGCTCCTCGTTGCTTTCTATCGGCAGAAGCAGCACAGACCCCTTCGTCCTTTTGGAGCGCGGTCGCAACTTCAGGGAGCACCGGGGAAAAAGGGGACGGGCCTGCCATTCTGGCCGTGCACTAAATACAGGGTATCTGAAGAGACTGGGAGAGCTTAGTCGTATTTGATGGGGCGGGTTAGAGCACCAAGGAATTAACGCAGACTTCGCAAACTACCCTGCCGTGATGCCAGGCCAGACTCCGCTCCGTGAGGTCGACCGGGCGCCGGAAGGCGTCCTCAATCGCATTCTGTGGCGGGCGCGCAAGGGTCTCGCGGTTCCCTATCCGGAGTGGGCCAGCGGCCGCGCGGACGAGGATTAGTGAGTGGCGCCAGAATCGAATCGGACCTGCGTTGTCCCAAACGGGAAACGACAAAGGGACGCAGTATTTGTCACGTGCCCTATTCTCCGAAGTCCAGCCCGAAGAGCCGAGCGTTACGCGACGGCAGGCGGGGTTGACTAGATAGCTGGTTGGCCATATAGTTAGCTACTCGCGATTGGGCGGGCGGCCGGCGCGCTCGCAGAGGGGCGTCGTCGGGAGAGTGGAAGCGTCGCTCGCAGAATGTGAGCGAATCCAGGAGGATTGGCATGATGAGGCGTTTGCTGGCAAAGCTTGGGTGGGCCGTCCTGGCCGGGACGACGGTGCTCTCGGCTCGAGGCGGGGAGCCTGGCTACACCGCGGAGCCGCTCCATGAGGTGAAGGCCAAGGTCGAGGCGAAGCAGGCCGTCCTGGTCGACGTTCGGGAGCAGAACGAGTGGGACAGGGGACACATTCGGGGGGCCGTGCTCGTTCCGCTGAGCGTGCTGACGGCGTGGGAACGGGATGGGATGACCCCGGCTGACCGTACCGCGCTGGCGAAAGCGTTGCCCAAGGGTTCGGTCGTGTACTGCCACTGTGCCGCGGGAGGACGGGCGGCGCCCGGCGGCGAGTCGCTGCGCAAGCTCGGGTACGACGCCCGTCCGTTGCGTTCGGGCTATCAGAAATTGATCGAAGCCGGTTTTCCGCGCGCACCCGGGAACTGAACGGCGCCGGTGGGCCCGCCGGCGCGATCCCGGGTCGTGCGGGGCCGGACTCGATCAAGCCATGAGGGGGCGTAGGAGTGAACATCCGATCGAAGAATTCCGTCTTGAGGTTCATCGTCGCCGCCTTCGCCCTCGTCGGGTTGGAGGCGGCCCGCCTGGATGGATCCGAGGCGCCTCGAACGGTCACGCTCGCGTATTTCGCGGACCTCCACGCCCAGCTCGAGCCGCATCCCGAGCTGTTCTGGTCGGCGGGAACAGAAGAACTGGCGCCGGAGACCGGAGGCGTGGCCCGACTGGCGGCGGCGCTCCGGAAGCTCCGGCGCGAGCGCCCGGGACAGGTCCTAACCCTCGATGCCGGGGACACCATCCAGGGGTCCGCGGCCGCCGCCTGGACCCAGGGGCGTGTGATGGTCCCGGCGCTCAACGCGTTGGAGCTGGATCTCGGCATCCCGGGCAACTGGGAGGTCGTCTATGGCAAGAACGTGCTGCTGGAACGCGCCCGGGAATTCCGGCACCCGTTGGTCGCCGCCAACGTCCGCGATGCGGAGACAGGGCGGCTCGTGTTTCCGCCCTACCTCGTGCGGCAAGTCAACGGTGTTCGCATCGGGGTGATCGGCTTCACGGATCCCGACGTGCCCGAGCGCCAGCCGCCGTCGTACAGTCGAGGGTTGCGGTTCGAGTCGTTTGACGTCCTTGCCCCGCTGATCGAGCGGTTGCGCAGCCAGGAGCGAGCCGAGGTCGTCGTGCTGCTGGCGCACGTCGGTCTTCCCAAGGCGGTCGCTCTGGCGGAGCGACTTGACGGCGTCGACGTGATTCTCTCGGGTGACACGCACGAACGAACCTACGCGCCGATCGTCCGCGGGCGGACCTGGGTCGTCGAGCCCGGGAGCTTCGGGTCTTTTCTAGGGCGGCTTGACCTGACGGTGGCCGGCGGCGCGGTCGTGGAGCGCCGCTGGGAGTTGATCGAGCTGCGGGCCGGACGATTCGAGGAAGCGGCGGACGTGAAGGCCGTGGTCGAAGCCTCGCTGGCGCCGCTCCGCTCTCGGCTCAACGCCGAGGTCGGTACGACGTCGGTTCCGCTGGTGCGCTATGGGGTCGTCGAGACGAACCTTGACGCCATGCTCACCGACGCGCTACGCGAGGCGACGGGTGCGGAGATCGCCCTGTCCAACGGGTTCCGCTTCGGCTCGCCGACCCTGCCAGGCCCGATCCGCGAGCAGGACGTGTGGACCTGGTATCCGATCACGACCCGGCTCAAGACCGGTCGCGTCTCGGGGAAGCAGCTTCGCGCGTTCTGGGAGCGTGAGACCGAGAACGTCTTCGCTGCCGATCCATTCCTTCAGTTTGGCGGCTGGCTGCCGCGCGTCTCCGGGCTGTCGGTTCGGTTCGAGGCGCATGCGCCAAAGGACCATCGCGTACGCACCATGTTCGTCGGCGCCCACCCTCTGGAAGACGACCGCATTTATACAATTGCCGCTTGCGAACGCGAGGGCGATCCTGTGGACAAGCTTTGCCGGATCGCCGGGGTCCGCGAACCGAGGACCCTGGAGATTGACGCTCACGAAGCCGTCCGGCGTTACCTCGCGCGACACCGGCCGCTGGGTCCGCCCGCGGTCGAGCGCGTCGTCGCGCTGGACTTGCCGCCCGTGATCCGGTCGCAGGTTCTGACCTCCAAACCTCCCCAGCCGTGAAACTCGGGTCCCGTCCCACACCCTTGCGAAGGAGCACCCTATGAACCCGTTTCGATGGATCCTGCCGCGCTTTCGCGGCCCGCTTTTCGCCGGCCTTGCCTGCGTGTCTGGCCTCACGGCCGGCGTCCTCCTTGGGCCCGCGTTGCGGTCCCCCGCCGCACGCGCCGAGGGTCATGCCGCCGCTGCCGCCGGCTCCAAGGCGCCGATCCAGGAGGTACTTCATTGCCCTCTGGCGTTCGCCGGGGTCCACCTCATGAAGGAGCTGCCCGAGCGTTCACAGGTTGCCTACCACTTTTGCAAAGAGGTTAACGACGACCTGAACCAGTGCGTCCTCTACGACGGCACCGGGCCCGACGCCAGGCTGCTCGGGGTTGAGTATCTCGTCAGCGACGCCGTGTACCAAAAAATGCCGGCCGACGAGAAGGCCTTCTGGCACGACCACAAGTACGAGGTCGACGGCGGTTATCTCAAAAGTTTGACCCAGAGCGGCGACGAGGAGAAAAAGACGCTCGCCAAGGTCCGCACCCTCTGGGGCAAGGTGTATCACACGTGGGCCTCCGGGAGCGACTATCCCCGAGGTCCGGCCCGGCTCTTCTGGTCCGTGACCGGCGAGCAGCCGTTCGTTCTCACCCCCGACGCAAAACTGCCGCCCGAACTGACCCAGTCGGTTCACGCCCGCGCGAAGTGACCTGAGTTAGGGGCGATCCCCGCGGTCGGCCTCGAACAGGGGACGCCCCAGGGAACCTCTCGCCGACGCTCGCCCCCGACGCGGGCGTTCGAGTGTGAATGGCAACCGCGTCACGGTCCTGCTTCGCTCTGCTCAGTCGCGCATCATTTTCAAGCATCCCGGAGCGGACGCGACCGACGGCAAAGGATACGTCGAGCGGCCAGGACCTGGACTCTGGCCGGGGCATGAAGCCGGCTTGCCGAAACAGGGACCGCGGACCGGCACGCGACGGCGCCCCGACTCGACTCAGGGGCTCGGCGGCTTCACGCGCGCCAGTGCAAACGACTCGATGGACTGAGGAAGCCCAAACGTCGGCAACCTGATCGCCATCCGACCGCTTTCTGACCCCCGAGCACACGTAGGGCAAAAGTTCGTAACGCTCGACAATCCCGTCTTTGTCGTTGTCGGTCGCGCCCGCGAGCCCTTCCATCAACGCGCGGGTGAAGAACCCATGCCCGTCCTCCTCGATGGCCAACTGGTTGTCGCGGGCGCCGCAGAGCGTGGCCAGGCCGTAGTCGTGGATCATCGATGGGCGATTGTGGCCATGCACCAAATTCTGGGTATTTTGAGATATTAGGAAATCGTAACCATGTTTGATCTAGAAGATCAGACTGGCCGGTAAATAACTCGGAACGGATTCCTTGTGCGATCATTGGTCGGTCGAGACCTTGGCCGACTCTCCATTCTTCTTCCCGAGCTTCTGCCAGTCCCAGAAGTTCATGTTGCTGTTCGCGTGAAGCCAAGTCAGCCACTCCTTATGATACTCGACGTGCTGCGCGTAGAACTGGTCCCACCAATCCGGCCAGGTGCCCGGGAAGCCCACCGCCTCCCATTCCTGGATTGCACGCGCCGTGAGATGACCTCGGTCGTCGTCATGTTCATCGAGACGGTCGTTGAACGACTTCGCATCGGTGAGGCTCTCGAAGAGCTTCTTGGCCTCCAGCGGGTCCTTGAAGTGCTGGTAGACGTGCATCTGGGTGGTCGGGTCGAGGAGGCGAATCGGGTAGTGCCCGGGCCGGCAGCCGACGCTCATAGGATGCCCAAGCAGGTTCGTCTCGGACACACAGGTCCCGCGTTCCCAGATGTGGGTGTGCGCAGGCTCAACATGCGTCGGATACCACTGGCTGCATTCGTTCTCGTGATACGTGGACCGGGTCAAACTAAAGCAGGAAGCGTCGACCCGGTTCAGCCTGCAAACGACGCAGGTATGGCTGAGGTGAGAGACGGTCACGCACGACGCGACCACAGAGGCGAAGACGGCGAAGGCGACAAGAGTGCCGATTCTCCGCATGGCCTTTCTCCCTTGAGTCACCGTGTCCGAAGATTTGGTCCAAGACAACTCCGACCCTCCTGTCCGGCTTTTCGCCGACCTGGGCGAACCGATGGTTCCTCGTCGCCGGCTGGATCGCGCTGGAATGCCGCGCCGGCCCTGCGACACCATGGTCTAGCGTGCGGACACAGATGTCGCATTATCCTTGGACGGCAGAATCGCAAGAAGGTTCCTGTCCGTCCGTGAAACAATCGTTCGACCCACGCGATCGCACCGAGAGAATGTGCGCGGTACGCCAAATTCGTATTCGTCGTTCGGCCACGGGGCCCGGAGGGTCAGACTAGCGTAATTGATATGTTCTTAAACAACATCTTCATCACATTATTATAATCCTATAGTTCTGCCCCGCGAAAACAGATCCGACTCGGAATGTCCTCTTCTCTCATGCTCTCTCATGTTTTCCGCCGCGGCTTGCGCAGGTTGGCGGGGCGCTCAGCGGGTAAGCGGTTCAGGTACTCTCGGATCTGCTCCTCGGTCAGACCTGCCAGCCGCTCCTCCGGCGGAAGTGACTTGATTACGTCCTTCCGCGCCTCCGGCGGCAGTGACTTGATGATATCCTCCTGCTCCTCCGGCGGCAGTGACTTGATTACGTCCTTCCGCGCCTCCGGCGGCAGTGACCTGATCACATCTTCTTGCTCCTCCGGCGTGAGCTCCGAGAAGTGCTCCTTGACGAACTGGCGCCGGAAATCCTCCATTGTGTATGGCATGGGAAACCCCTCCGCCTGAAGCCCTTTGAACAGTTGCATCAGCAGGCCACTCGTGTCCGTCGAGTGCCGCTCGTAGGCGCGGCCGCCGAATCCGACGAGGTCCGCCGAGGCGCTGAACAGGTGCAGCGGGGCGTTGTGCGGTTCGCGCGGCAGCTCGCCAGCCACGACCACGCGGATCGTATCGGCACCCCACTGACAATCATAAACACCCGCTTGGACCCTCTGCCAGGGCACCTGGGCCGACAGGTTTTGCGGGTAGCGGGCGGTCACGGCATAAAGCCGGAACTGGTCCTCGGCGAGCAGATCCGACGGCGAGCGGCTGACGAGCTTGCGATAGGCCACGTAATGGCCGACCAACTCCTTCATCGCCCAGGTGTCGAGCGCCTCGCGGTGCGACTTGAAGGTAATCAGGTTGTGCGCCAGCAGCCCCTCCAGGCCGTCGGGCAAACGGCCTGAGAATCGCCCACGGCCCCGGCGGACGATCACCACGTCGAGCAGTTGCTGCTGCACGGACAGGTCCGCTTCGATTTCGACGACGAACGGCGAACCGGTGAACAGGTCGGTCAGCAGCAGGCCGAACAAGCGATGCCAGTCACGCAGTGCTTGCCCTTTGCCGGCCATCGAACGCCCCTCGGCTCCTCTGTGTCGAGGGCCGATTGTATCGTCCGGGAAGCTGACTTGCCGCGCTGAGAAATCCTTTCCGTCCGTTTTTCTTGGCGACGCTCCGCAGTCGCAGCGCACCGGGTCGCCGCCGTTGTTGACGAAATCAGGCTGGCTTTGTACCGAAAGGGTTACATCGCGCGAATCGACAATCGCCGATTTGCGCAAGGTAACTTCAAGGCGCTCTTGGACCGGCATGGACCGATGGTCCTGCGGGTCTGCCGCCGCAAGAAAAATGGGCCGGGTCGCCCTCGGGGATCGCTCTCCCAGGGCGACCCGGCCGATTTTCCGCGCTTTTCCGTAGGTGACTTCAAGGTTGCGAGAGCGGGAAGGACCGGACGGTCGACGGGATCGAGATCGTCGGTTCTTGATCGCCTTTCGAAAGCGCCCGCACCCGCCTTCTGACGTACATATCTAGCTCGTCGAGCTCAACCACGCCGTCCTTGTCGAGGTCGGCTCGGCCGCCCAGGCCCTCGACGATCCCCCGGGTGAAGAAACCTTGTCCGTCCTCCTCGGCCGCTTCCTGATCCTTGTCTGCACCGCAGAGCACCACCAGGCCCGGGTCGTGCACCAGATCTCGCAACGCCAACTCGTCGCCTGCTGGTAGGGCGCGGGGCTTTCGCGTGGCAGCATCGAAGCTCCCGGCATAGCAGGCATCCAGGACCAACATCGCCGTACACGGCAGGTCGACGATCAGTTTCTTCAGCGCCTCGCCGGAGATCCCCGTCCGCTTCAGGTCGCGGACATTGGCGTCGAACGGCACGAGGTAAAGTTGGTTCTCACGTTTGTAGTCGCCGTGACCGGCGTAGAAGACCACCGCCACGTCGCCCGGCTTGGCGGAAGAAGCCAGTCGGCGCAGCTCGGCAAGGATGGCGGCCCGCGTCGCCTGAGCGTCGACCAGGAGCTTGGCCTCAACGCCTCGGAACAGCCGCTGGCTGTGAGTCAGAAACGCCTGGCGAAGCGATCGGGCATCGGGCGCCGCACAATCGAGTTTGAGCCGCCGGTCCGGATAGTCGTTGATCCCGATGGCCACGATGTGTAAGGTTCCCGCGGCCCGCACGGAAGGCGGAACCCTCGGCCCGGGAGTCGTTCTCGCCATCTCCCTGAAGCCGTTGGGTCGGCCGGGCTCGGCGCCGAGTTCACGGATCATGATGTTGCGGAACCGTACCGTCCCGGTGTGCTTCTGCAACCCAATCCGCCCCTTGACCCGGCCCAGGCCAGGGACCGTACCGTCGACGAGAAGGCGCCCCGCGGCGAGGGAGGCGTTCAGCACCGGCCCACGGTTAATCGAAGCGCGGAGCGTGCGGCCCTCGACCTCGAGCTCCAGCAGGTTCCACGACCCCGCTTCTTTCATCTCGGCGGACCGGTCGGGCTTCACGTACATGCCGCCAAGGTCGCCGCCGCGCAGCCAGTGGGTCGTCCCCGTCTCCTCGCGCCCAGGAGTATCGATCAACTTGAAGACGGGATGGTCCAAGATGTGATCCCCATTGGCCATCGGCACGCGCTCACCGGCAGCAGCGCGGAGTCCGATGCCTGCGCCGGCGCCCTTATCGAGCTGGTATTCGAGCCGAAGGGCGAAGTCGGCATACTCGCG
>DAIDJG010000469.1 GCA_027451445.1 Singulisphaera sp. | reverse complement strand
TCGTGGTGCTCGTTGAACAGACCGTAGATCGTGACGTTCTGGCCGTTGACGACCAAGCCGTTCTTGGTGGGGTTCGTGGTCCAATCGGCCCCTGCGCCGTGGTCGGCACGCCAGAGCCAGATCTGATCGGCCACAACGTGGTCGCTGTTGATGGTGATGCCCACATCGTTCTTCCCCGGCGCGGGGCCGCCGGTGCGGACGGTGAGGTCGTAGAGGAAGGTGGGGTTGGCCGCATGGTCGGCCGCGCTCCCCTTCGGACCCACTTCCAGGAGGCTCGCCGATTTGACCGCGCCGGCGTCGAGAATCAGACCAGCCAGGGTCACGCTGTCGACATCGGCGACGGAGATGGCGGGCAAACCGCTCGTCGGGACGAGTGAGGGCACGCCGAGGCCAAGGATGATCGTGTTGGCTCTGGTAACCTTCAACGTGTCGTCGAGCGCGTAGTGTCCCGGCGTTAACAGGAGGTGCTTGCCCTCCGCCAGTGCGGCATTCAGCTTGTCCGCGCTGGCCGTGGAGGGTCGCGCCACGTAAAAGCGATCGATGCCGACCGACGTCCCCGGCGTGGGACCATGGGTCCAACTGACGCCCTCCGCGTTTCTCTGCAAGGCCGGAACGAAGACGGAAAACTGCCCGGATCCGTCGACGTAGAGGTAGGGTTTCTCCCGGATGACCGGCGTCTGTTTCACCACGGTGTAAGGCGGCCTGGGAAAGTCGCCGGCCGGAGCATTGGTGCAGCCGACGAAGACCATGTTCCAGACGCCATTGCCCCACTGGGACCACGTGCTGTTCCGCGAGAGCCACTGCTGCTGCGACGCGGGAACAATCTTGCCGTCCACGACCGAGTCAGCCAGGAAGCCGCCGCTCGCCCAACCGGCGTTCCATTTGGAGTCGAAGTCAAACAGGTGCAGCTCCCCCTTCACGTGCAAACGCCGCAGGGGAGCGGCCTGCGAAACCGCAATCCGCGTCACGCCTTTCGTGGCTGAGGGCGTGACCGCGAAGTTCTCGAGCGTCCGCCAGAAGTTGCACGTCGCGTTCGCGTTGGGCATCCACTGGGCGTTGACGTTCACCCCACCGTCGATGCTCACGTCGTCCGGGTTCAGCCCCAGCCCCGCAACCTGCGTGTAGAAACCCACGTTGAAGTTGACCCGGTATTTCCCCGGCTTGAACAGCAGCGCAAACCGCTCGGGGCCAAACTGGTTTGACTCCATCTTCGCGAAGATGTCCGAGGCCGTCCTCTGAATGTCCTCGGCCGGCATACTTGCGTCAAATACGTACACGTTGGGACCAAAGAGGGTCGTGTTCGCCGTGGCAATCGACCCGCCAAGGGCGACTCCCGGCACCATCGTGTATAATACCGCCATGACGGCCAGACTGAAAAACGCCGCTTGTGTGCTTCTGATCACTCTGAGAGCTCCTGAGCGGGAGAGACGTGGGGCGTTGGTTGAGGCTCATCGGATACAATACCTCAACCGTTCGATAAGACCTCGCATTCACTCTGGGCGGAGCACATGGTCATTTTGAAGATTTCGCCCCGCGACACGCGGATTCCACTTCCTCAACCTCAGCCAAAATAAGCGCTTGCGCGGAATGCGACCGTAGCGTGGGCACGACCCATCCTATCAAAGGATGATGGCATTTCAAACGTGAACCATATTCCAGTCCGTAGTCCGTCGCTTTCGCAAGATCGACGACTGGGACGTAATCCCTCCATGGCTTGAGACACGCACCCAGGGTAATCCCATCAACTATCTATGGAAAAGAAAATTCTTCACCTCGCTTGAGCTTCCTGGCTATAATCTAACCTTATCTGAGTCAATCGAAGAGGCGGAGAGCGGATACGGCCGTTGCGGAACAGCGACCGCGTCCGTCTCCTTTTCAACATCCCGGTAACCACAGGAGGACGCCAATGCGCGCGGTAGGTCGGGAGGCGCCGATGGCCAATGAGCGCGAAATCCAGGAGCTCGTCGCCCGGTGCGTCTCGTGCATGGTCTTTTACCACAACACCAAGGCCGATCCTCAAGCCCGGGCAACCATGATGTCCGACGTTCGGCTGATCCGCACTCAAGTCGGGCCGTTGGGACTCGACGGCGAGGACATCGAGCAATGGATCGTGCGCCCCGTCGAGTACGAATTGGTCGTTCGCTACGGCAATGAGGCTGGCTGGTCACTCTTCCGGGAGTTCACCGAAGCCTTTGGCACGATCCTGAAACGCCCCGCGCTCGCGGCGGGTTGATCCGGATTCAGGTCGCTGTCCCGCTCTCCAGGTCGTCCGGCGAAAATGGGAAGATCGACTGCTGTGGGGCAAGGAGCGAGAGCAAATGGTCGAAGTCGACAGGCTTGACAAGATGATGATCGAACCCTGCGTCTCGAGACCGGCGACGATCGTGTTCTTGACCGTAACCCGAAATCGCAATCAGCATTGCTCCCTGGCAACGTTCATCCTGCCGTAGTGTTTCTGCGACTCGATAGCCATCCATTCCAGGCAAGCCAATATCCATCAAGACGACGTCCGGCCGCTCGGCTCTCGCGAGCACGAGCGCTGAGGGACCGTCGTGGGCCGTCCACACGCGCAGCCCCGAGGCACCGAGCAGCCTCGCGAGCCCGTTCGCCGTGTCTTCATTGTCGTCGACGACGAGCACGCGCAGCCCGCTGACATTCGGTGCGCTCGACGCAGGCTCGTCCCCGGCGCTGTGCACCTCCTCCGGCTCTCGTACGAAAGGTAGCGTCACCGTAAATTCGCTCCCTTTCCCCGGTCCTGCGCTCGCCGCCGACACCGTACCCCCGTGCATTTCGACGAGCCGCTTCACCAGGGTCAACCCGATCCCGAGCCCCCCCTGAGAACGGTCGATCGTACGATCAGCCTGGGTGAACAGGTCGAACACATACGGAAGAAGATTTGCAGAAATGCCGACTCCGTCATCCTGGACGGCAATCACGACGCGCTCGTCCTGGTCGGCCTTCAGCGTGATGTGCCCGCCGTCGTCGGTGTACTTGGCCGCGTTGTGCAGCAGATTCACGAGCACCT
The DNA here is from genome assembly GCA_027451445.1 of Singulisphaera sp. GTDB lineage: Bacteria > Planctomycetota > Planctomycetia > Isosphaerales > Isosphaeraceae > DAIDJG01. Next base: position 647 of record DAIDJG010000469.1, on the reverse strand, counting down.
GCTCGATCCGGGCCGGGTCGGCGAAAAGCTTCAGGCTCCCCGGCGCGAGGGACATTGTGAGCGCGTGGTGCTTCTCTTCGAGGAGAGGGCGCACGGACTCGACCGCGCGGTTGATGATTGCGCTCAGGTCGATCCATTCCCTGGACAGCTCGATCTTGCCGCGCGTGATTCTCGAGACATCGAGCAGGTCGTCGATGAGTCGGGCCAGGTGTTTCGTCTGGCGGCCGATGACGTCCTTGCTCCATTCGAGGTCTTCCATGCCGCCCGTTCGGAGGGAGACCTGGACGGCGTTGTTGATTGCCGCGAGCGGGTTGCGCAGCTCGTGCGCGAGCATGGCGAGGAATTCATCCTTGCGCCGGTCGGCGTCCTTGAGGGCCTCTTCCGCCAGCCGGCGGTCCGTGATATCGATGCCCGACCCGATGTAGCCCGTAAACTCGCCGGCCTGCGAAAACAGCGGCGTGGCCCTCGAGAAGATCCAGCGGTACTCGCCATCCGACCGCCGGAGGCGGTATTCCACCTCGTACGTGCTGCGCTCCGCGAAGGCCGCGTCGAAGCGGGAGAGACAGCGCTCGCGATCTTCGGGATGAACCGCATCCGGCCAACGCTCGACGACGTCTTCCTGCGGAGCTTGACCCGTAAAATCGAGC
>DAIDJG010000468.1 GCA_027451445.1 Singulisphaera sp. | reverse complement strand
AATACCGTTCAACTAACCCTAAGCCCAAGCAGACGAAGGATTTAACTCCCTCCCCCCTTGTGGGGGAGGGTTGGGGTGGGGGGTTCGAACGGCCATAGGTACTGCGACACCCCCCACCCCGGCCCTCCCCCACAAGGGGGGCGGGAGTATTTATGTTCCTGTGTTCGCCAGGTTTACGGCTATTTGAACGGTATTGGAGCTAATCCAGATTCCCGAGGGCGAAGTTGTCCAGACAGTCCGCCTGAACGAGTGTGCCCAGAGCTTCGCGTTTAGCAACGACGGCACGCGTCTGGCCCTGGGATGCGATTCATCCCGCCTCTGGGACGACGCGCGAGAGAGAGATACACAACACCTGCTTTGCCGCATTTGCCGCGATCGTCCTCGAGGCAGCTCTGACCTCTGACTCAACGCAGCAATCGTCTTCACGTTCACCGGAGAGTTCGCGAACCTGGACGCGCACATCGTCAGCCGACCAGCTTGCGCGATCAAAGTTGCCGAGAACTGGCCTAATCGTGACCCGCCGATGGCGCATCCGGAACCTGCGCGCCCTCGAATTCCACCAACGGAAGTTTCTGTTTCACACCTCCAATCCTGCGATATAATTGAACCCGACTGCCTTGATCATGGTAACTCGCCCTCGGTTGGCTCGGGGTCCCGACCCTCCATGGAGGTGAAGTAGGCCGATCGTTGCGCAGAGGGAGCGGCGGATGCCGATCGACTCCGAGCTTGAAGAGATCCTCTTGCGCTGGGACGACCGGCGTAGCCGAGGCGAACCGTTCGTTCTTGAAGAACTCTGCCTCGACTGCCCCGAACGCCTTGAGGAGGCCCGGCGGTTGATTCGCATGCTGGAGGGCCTGGACGGTCTCATCGGCACCAAGGAGGAGACGACCGCAAGTGATATCTCCGCGGCAGGGGATTACGAACTGTCGGCCGAGGACGAGGTTTCCCTTGACGCGCGCTGTCGCGTACGGCGATCGCACGCCCGAGGAGGCCTCGGGGAGGTGTACGTCGCGTGGGACGAGGGCCTGCGGCGCGAAGTCGCGCTCAAGCTGATTCAGCACCCCCATGAACGCGATCCTATCCGCCGTGAACGCTTCGTCCGCGAGGCCGAGATCACAGCGACGCTGGGACACCCGGGCATTGTGCCGATCTTCGGCCTGGGACAGACCCGCACGGGTCAGCCCTGTTACACGATGCGGTACATCGAGGGTGAAACGCTTCGACAGGCCATCAACCGATTCCACGAGGCCGATGCCGCGGACCGCGAATCGCCCGAGCGGGCGCTGGCTTTTCGCGCCCTGCTGTCGCGGCTCGTCACCGTGTGCCAGGCGATCGCCTTCGCCCATAGCCGGGGCGTGATCCATCGGGACCTCAAGCCTGAGAACGTGATGCTGGGCCCGTTTCAAGAAACCCTGGTGGTGGATTGGGGCCTGGCGAAGCAATGGCGCGAGCCGACCGAACGGCCGGAAGGGGCGACGGACGTACTTTGGAGCGATGGTGCTCGTGCGGCGAACGTTGAGGATAGTTCCCTCACCCGGATGGGGGCGACGCTCGGGACGCCAGCCTACATGAGTCCCGAGCAAGCGTCTGGACACTGGGACAAGGTGGGGCCGGCGAGCGACGTGTACAGTCTTGGGGCGACACTCTACGTCGTGCTCACAGGTCAGCCGGCATTCCAGGATTCCTCCCGTCACGCGCTCTTGGATCGCGTCCGACGGGGTGAGTTTCCGCGCCCTCGCCAGGTGAAGGACTCTGTTCCCAAAGCGCTCGAGGCCGTCTGCTTGAGAGCGATGGCGCTGCGGGCGCATGATCGGTACGCGCATGTTCTTGATCTGGCCTCCGACCTCGAGCATTGGCTCGCGGATGAGCCAGTCTCGGCCTGGCGCGAGCCGGCCCTCGTGCGACTTGGGCGCTGGGTGAGACGGCACAGACCGCTTGTCGCGGGTTCCGCCGCGCTGGCTCTGACGGCGCTCGTTGCCCTCGCCGTAAGTTACGTCTTACTCGGTCGCGAGCAGTCCAGGACGAAGACCGCACTCGATGAGTCCCGCGCCCACTACCGGATGGCGCGGACGACCACGTCTGACATGCAAACCTCGTTGGGACTGGCTGCTGCCGCCCGCCAGGCGCCCGCCGAGGCGGCCCTTTGGTTTGCCGAAGCCGCCGCCACGGCCGACGTCGATCCTGACCGCGCGCTTTCGAATGGCATTCGGGCGCGGAGCTGGGTGCGGACGAGTCCGCAACCGGTCGCCACGTTCAAGCTCGCCGAGACTCGATGGACCAATATGGTCTTTCCACAGCTCATGGAACTGGCGTTTGACGGACGAGGGCGCTACCTTCTGGCGCTGACACAATCGGGCACGTTCGTCGTCCATGACATCGTTGAAGACCGCCCGCTCGTCCTTCCGGGTGGTGCGAAACTTGTTTCGTCCGCCGCCTGGGGGGGCAAGAACCGTGAGCTGCTGGCGCTGGGAGACGCCGAAGGGAAATTGCATCTCGTACGCATCCCGGAGTGTGAAATCGTCGAAACGATCAAGCCGAAAGGGTGCCTCTTAAGTCTCCAATTTAGCAGCGACGGCAACCTTCTGGCGCTTGGCTGCGATTCGACACGCGTTTGGGACATCGAGAAGAAGACGTATGTGACTCCGGAACTGGTGCACAACGGGCGCGCCGTGCGGCTTGCGTTTAGCCCCCAGGCCGATCGGCTCGCCGTCCTCAGCCTCGACGGCCGGCTCTCGGTATTCGACACGGGGACGCCACGGAGCGCCCCTCTGTTTGAGGTCGTCCCAACGGTCACTGGCAACTCGGGCGCGACCGGCTCGATTCCCTACCGTGTCGCGTTCGTCAACGACGGGCGTGGTGTCGTGACCTTGAGACAGCAGCCGGAATTCGCCGTGTCGTACGACGCGACCACCGGCAAGGAGCTCCAGCGGTTTCGGGCGGATACGGTGTTGCTCAAGGACGCGCTCGTGAGCCCGAACCTAAGCACGCTCGTGGGCGGTATGCTGGGAGGCGTCCAGTTCTGGGATGCCAGGGCGGGGAGGCCGCCGCGTGGCCGCTTCGGCTCAGGAGGTGTTGAGCTGGTCGCGTTTACCGCCGACGAATCCCGTGTCCTCGTGTCGACTGCCGACCATCGCACCAGGGCGTTCTCGTTTCCCGCTGGCGAGCCGGCGAACTGGGTGCTGCGGCACCAGGATTTAGCCGTCCGACTTGCAGTATCGCCGAACAATGCGCACTTCGCCGTTGCGCAGTCCGACGGCCTGGTGAGCGTGTGGACCTTGCCTCGGTTCCTTCCTCGAGAGCCGAAGACTTTGCGGGTTCCGACTGGCCTCTCGTTGGCAACGAGCCCCGACGGACACCTCGTGATGCCCAGGGGGAAATATATCGACATTGGATATAACAGAACACGAGTTCATGACGTGGTTGCGCGCACGTCCGGCCCCGAACTGGTGGTCACCGGCCTCCTCCACGGCGGCGCGATCGCGCCCGACGGCCGGGAGGTCGTGACCCTAAGTGCGCCCGAGAGTCCGCGGAACGCGTCCGGTACGATCACGTTCTGGGACTGGAAGCGCGGGGTTCCTGCGCGCGAACCGATTCCAACCCCCTCGGAGCCGTTCGCGGCCGCCTACTCCCCGGACGGCCGGCGGCTGGCCGTCATTTGCGCGCGCGGCGAGTGTCTCTGGCTCGATCCGACGAATGGGCGCATCGTGACGACACACGCACCCAGAAACACTTACTATGTCTCTGGGCCGGCGAATGAGTTCCTCCGCTTTTCTCCCGACGGCAAACTCCTCGCGCAGTGGGGAACGGTGCCGCCGGCTCTATTCGACGCGACCACGGGCCGCGAGCATTCTCCCGCGCTGCAGACGCCTGCGGAGATGACCGTGTGCATGGTGCTCGACGCTCGGTTCTCGCCCGACTCGCGCTACCTGGCCATCGCCAGCACCAATAAGACAGCGCGGATCTGGGACGTTACGAGGGGGCAAGATGCCGTCCCGCCTCTCACTCACCCCGACTGGGTTTTCCAGGTCGACTTCAGCAAAGATGGTTCACTTCTTCTGACCGGCTGCCGCGACGGCAGCGCACGCGTGTGGGATTGGCGCGCGCAAAAGCAGGTTGGCCTGCCGCTCGCCCACGAGGGCGAGGTGCAAGACGTCCGTTTCCAGAACGGCGACCGCTGGGTCGTGACCAAGAGCAGCCACGATGACATGACGAAGAGCTACCAAAACGCGGTTCAGATCTGGGACTGGCGTTCCGGTCAGCCGCTCAGCCCTGCCGTTCTCGTATCAAGTGGCTGGGGGAGCCAGCTCGTCGTCGCGCCGGACGAGAGCTTTGCCGTGCTGGGGAGTCTCACGGAGGGCAAGCTGATGACTCTCGACCTTGCGAATTGGGTCCGCGGTGACGACCCGGCGTTTCCCGCCGACCGCCTGCGCGAGATTGCCGAGCTCGCCTCGGGCCAAAGGATCGTCGACGGCAGTACCATCGTCAGCCTGACGACGGCCGAGTGGATTGAGCGCTGGCGGTCGTTTCGAGCATACCCTCGAGATCACCCCAATCCGGTTTCGAGAGAGGTCGCTGCCCAGACCCGCCACGAAGCACCCACTATCAGCGCCCCGATCCCGCCGAACGAAGCCAGTGCGCTCCTCGCCCGCATCCGCCAGAACCCCGACGATCCCGATCCTCGCTACCACCTTTCAATCGTTTTGCTTGCAAGCGGGGATGTCGACGGCTACCGGTGCACAAGTGCCGCCGCGCTGGAGCAGTTCCGTACGACGCGCGTCATCGGTTGCGCCCATCGCGTCGCCCACACGTGCGTTCTTGGTCCCGGAGCCGTCGATGACCCGTCGGCCGTCGTCGAGTTGGCCCGGATCGCCGTCCCCTTGTTCCCCGGCAACGAGCGGATTCTCGGGGCGGCCCTTTTCCGCGCGGGGCGTGCACAGCAGGCACTCGAACAGTTCGAACTCGCGAGCAAGTCGTTCGGTCCTTGCTACTGGGACTTCGCGTTTCTGGCGCTGATTCATCACGCGCTCGGACACAACGAACTCGCTCGCGAGAACCTCGAAAACTGCGCGCGCTGGGTCCGCTCAGCGGAGGAGAACGCGCCCGACGGTTCCCCCCCTACTCCGCCGGAGTGGTACAGCAATTATCTCCGGCGCGAGGCCCACTGCTTGCTCGACGAAGCGCGCGCAGCGATTGATCGACCTTGAACGGCATTCCCAGGCCGGAGCGAGCGCGAGGCGATCATTCCGTCAATCGAAGCTTTTCGACTTCCCAGGGTTGGTGTGAGCGGGTCGAACTGCCAAGGGCAACGCGATACCTCCCGCCCCGGCCCTCTCCCACAAGGCATTGGTATCTACCCAGAGAAGCGATGAAGAAGGAACAAGCGCCTCTCGTACTGCGACTGCTCCGCTACGATGACGGTCGCGGCGAGGTGTATTTGGTGACCAATATCCTCGACGAGGCGGAATTGTCCGCTCCGCACGCCAGTCAGATTTACCGTCGCCGGTGGGCCATTGAACTTCAGTTTCGTTCGCTCAAACAAACCTATGGTCGCTCGAAGCTGCGTGCCGGCACGCCGGAGATTGCGGCGATCGAGATGCACTGGTCCTTGTTGGGTCTCACGATGTTGCAACTCTTGGCGGTGAAAGAACAAGCTCAGCCTGGCGAACCCGCAAATAAAACGAGTATCGCGTCCGTATTGCGGATTATGCGGTCGATGATGGCAGCTCCCTTGGAAACCCGCGCGTCGAGTGAGTCGCTCAGGAAGCGACTCCAGGACGCGACGACCGACTCATACCAGCGTCACGGCAAGAAGAAAAGCCGCAACTACCCGCGGAGGAAGGAGGAACCGAGTGCCGATCCCCCGAAGATTTTCGAGGCAACGGTCGAGCAACGGGCCATAGCGTGCAAACTGATGGCCAAGAAGGTACCAGCATAGAATCTTTAACGGCGTTGGGTAAGGGGGCCTCGCGCTGTCTTTGAGAATCGGCGGCCTCAGCGACGCCTTTTGCGGCCTCAGAGATCCCGGCGAGAGCCAATCGGCTCTCGGGCCAGCAACCGTGGGAAAAACGCAACATGCCACTTGTGCCACGTCCGTGCGTGCATGACGTGGTAGAATTCATTTGAGTTGCAGACACGCGAATCCGAAGGATTTGGGTGCCGTCTTGAAGAGCGAAGCAAGCCGATCGGCCGATCAGATCCAGAGCTTGATCGAGCGCCTCGCGGCGGGAGACGAGCAGGCCTGCGCCGAGTTGATCAATCACACTTCGGATCGGCTGGCGGATCTTACCCGGCGCATGTTCAAGGACTATCGCCGGCTCGGCCGCTGGGAGCAGACCGAAGACATTTGCCAGAACGCGTCCGTCCGGCTGTGGAACGCGCTCAAGGCGACCCGGCCAAAGACGGCCGTGGAGTTTTACCGGCTGGCGGCGCTGCAAATCCGTCGCGAGCTCATCGACCTCGCCCGGCGCCACTTCGGCCCGGAGGGAATCGGGGCCAATTACGCGTCTGCACCTGGTGACGACTCGTCGGAGAATCCCACACCTTCGCCGCACGATACGCCTCAGAGCACGCTGGACCCTGCCAAACTTTCGAGCTGGGCCGAGTTTCATGAGCATGTCGCCGCACTCCCCGACGACGAACGCGCTGCGTTCGACTTGATCTGGTATCAGGGCCTCCTTCAGGCCGAAGCGGCGGCGGTGCTGGGGATCTCCGAGCGCACGTTGAAGCGGCGGTGGCTGGCGGCACGGCTCGCGCTGGGCCATTTGCTGGGCGAGACGCCTTCACGCTGAAAGACCGTTCGGCAACGGAGAGATCCTAACAAACGGGGCGACTACCCCCTTTGGTCGGGCATGCGCCTTGTGAGCGGTCAACCGTCATCGATGACGAAAAACTTACCACGCAAAAATCGCGCGAAACCCCGGAAAACACCGTGTCGAATCGCCATCGGGGGTGGCAAGAGCTAGCAAGTTACCCGGAGCATATAGTGTAGGGACTGTGCGAGTCCCGGATCTCCGCGTCGTCCCGGCCAAGGGATCCCAGCGACGTTTCGAATCGACGGTGACTCATGAGCGTGTCGCTTCAGGGCAAGGCACCGTCTGGTCTCACAGGGCCGCTACCGCATGCGAGGGGATACAATTCATGAGGGGCCCACACAATGCACATTCGTGGCACTTTACGCCGCGCTCGAACGCGCTTCATTCACGGGTAGGTCGTGCCGGCTACGAGCCTGCGCAACGATGAGTCGGTCGCGACAACAGCCCAAAACGAGCGTGCGCATGTGCGCGCCCCCATTCGGTAATTCGGAACCCCACGGCCAACAAGGGGTTCCGAATTACCGAATAGGCGATTTGGCGGGATATTCGGAAGGTCAAGGGGGACAAGGGGTTATGACAATATGCACGATATATAGGTACAAAATGGCGGATGCGAGCCAGATCCGGGGATACGTGAATGGAGCGAGAGATTGGCTCCGCGAGCCGCCATCGTGATTTGGCGGCATGGCATCTGTTCCACAGTCCTGGTGACTGCGCGGGCGAGGATCGCGCTTCGTTCGTCGACGTACCCGATCTTGGTGCTTCAAAGCCCGGGGCCCCGGGAGCGTGGAATTGCGTTCCTTACCTTTGCTCGGTTCCGATGATGGACGACCCATCGCCGAAGTCGCTCAGTAATTCGGAAGATACCTTGTGCCGGAGGGAGTTGCGCGTTTCCAAGTGAGCTCCCGAAAGGAATTCCGAGGCGGCCTGTGGAAGATCCTCGCGATCGAGGGCCTGCCTCCGAGTCTTCGAGGTAGCCGTCCCCCTTTTGTGAGGGCTTTTGGAGGCGCCCAACAGTTCATGTGCGAAGATGGAAAACCCTGGGTGGCCGGGATCGAGCCCGCCGGGCAATGCCCCCGGACAGGTTGGCCGTTCGAACCGACCGGGGGCATCGCCCCGCGGACTCAACCCCAGCCGCCCGTCTTCGACAATCCTCTTCGAGAACAAAGCCACGCGCACGAGCGCTCAGGCGCGACGAAAAACTTTCGAGCAAAGATTGTCGTAAACGCCGATCCGAGTGTGACGAATTGATGGACAGGACTCGTAAGAACTATTGACTTACCAGGAGCATATACATAGAGGGCAATGCGAAGCCGGGAGCAAGCAAGATTACGAGCGATGAGCGGGCCAACGACAGCGAAACCTCACCACCCCGGCGCTCGCGCGCATTCGCACCCGGCAAATCCCTGCCGGGCGGACTCCACTGGCGGAAAGGAAGAAGGTAAGTTTTCTCGCCAAAAAACCTCGAAACTCCGAAGTCATTGTTGCTCCGTGACTTGCGTATTTCGGAGTTTTTCGACAACTCCGAAACTCTGGAACGATCACCGGGTCTCTACGTCGATTCGTTGGTCGCCCCTTCGCGGCGGACTTCACGAAAATCACGGTACGCGCCGAACAGTTCGCGCGCGAAGGTGGAAGGCCTTGGGTGGCCGCGGTCGAGCCCGCGGGGGGATTCCCTCGGACGGGTTGGCCCTTCGAACGGACCGGGGCATCGCCCTGCGGGCGCAACCCCGGCCACCCGTCCGCGGTCGTTTTCTTCGATACCAAAGTCACGCGCACGAACTGTTGGGCGCCAGGGGGCTTTTAGAACAATTCCGTCAGCGGTTGCCCGTTGTAGTCCACGATGAATCGTGGCCTCCCGGTTGGATCAGTGTAGGTGGCATCAAGGGGAACGCCCATGTGGCGGTAAATCGTCGCGGCGAGGTCCGCGGGAGTGACGGGGCGGTCCTTGATATGGCCGCCGTCGCGCTCGGTCGCACCGATGATCTGGCCGTGGCGCAGGCCGCCGCCGGCCAGGGCCATCGACATGACGTAGGGCCAGTGGTTGCGGCCGTCGGTGCTGCCTTGCGTTCCCATCTCGGGAGTGCGGCCGAATTCGCCCAGGGCGAGGACCAGCGTGTTTTCGAGCAGCCCGCGCTCGTCCAGGTCGCTGACCAGGGTCGTGATCAGGTGGTCGAACAGCGGGAGCAAGGGCTTGAGCCCCTTGCTGATGCCGCCGTAGGGAGGAATGTTGTCGCCGTGGTTGTCCCAGGTGCCGGACGCCCCGTGGTAGCTGAGGTCGAGCGTCACGAACGCCGCGCCCGCCTCGACGAGGCGGCGTGCCAGCAAGGCCTGCTGGCACCAGAGGTGCTTGCCGTAACGGTCGCGCACCGCCTGCGGCTCTCGCTCTATGTCGAACGCGTTGCGTGCGCGGGGGCCGGTGAGCAGGTCGATGGCCTGAGCGCTGAAGGCGTCGAGACCCTCGGCGACGCGACTGCGATCGATCTCGGCACGCAGGCTATCCAGATCCTTCAGCAAAGCACGCCGGCCAACGAGACGGTCCTGATTGAGCCCCTTGGGGAGCGCAAAAAAGTCGGCGCCCGAGACCTGGCCCGTATCGACGCCAACATTCGTGTAGACGGGAAGCTTCACAGCGGCGTCCGCGATGAACGGGTCGTATTGCTTGCCGAGGTAGCCGGCGAACGCGAGGTGCGAGCGCGACTTCATGAAGGCCACGTACGGCGGAATGCCTGGCTGGTTGGCGCCGTGCATCTTGGCGACGATCGAGCCGATCGCCGGATACATCTCGGCGCTCGGGTTGGTGCGAGGCTCGGCGTCCAGGTTGGCCGTCTGGAAAACCTTGTTCGGCTCGTGATTGCTGTGGCGGCAGTCGACCGAGCGGATGATCGTGAACTTGTCGAGCATCGCCGCCTGCTTGGGCAGGTGCTCGCAGATGAGGGTACCGGGAAGCTTCGTCTGAATCGCCGCGAACGGTCCGCGGTTCATGAAAGGCTGGCCGGGCTTGGGATCCCATGTATCGATCTGGCTCGGACCGCCCGCCATCCACAAGAGGATGACACTCTTTCCCGATGACGTGGGCCGTCCTGCACTGGCCGCCTCGGCCCGCTTGCGGAGCAAGCCGGGCAAGCTCAGGCCCGCCAGCCCAGCCCAGCCCGCCTTGAGCACATTTCGGCGCCCGACGAGCATAAGGCCTTCCGCGGCTTTCGCGTTGAGGCCCGTAAATGCGTGCTCGTGGCTGTGTCCCGCAATCCCGTCGCCCACGCCTGGCCCCCCTGCTCTACGGCCGTTGTCGAGCAAGTCACACCTTTGTTCAACATCGCCAATATAACGGCTCGGCGACGATGCGGGAACCAGAAACCGAGTCGACTCAACAAAACAGCCCCGCCCGCGGGCGGGCACCGCGGGCGGGGCATACTCCCCTTCAGGCCGGTCGAGACGTCGGCTCAGACATTCACCTTGAAGGAAGACCAACTGGTCCAGCTAAAACCGGAACCGAAGATTGTGCCCAGCGTCGAATTCGACACGGTGTTTTGCGGGACCGTCACCGGGCTCTGGGGGACCGACGACGGCGGGTTGTTCGGCGGCGGAGTGGGGTTGCTCGGCGGCGCGGGAGGCGGCGGCGGAGGCGGAGGCGGCGTGGGATTCGCCGGGGCCGAGAAATCCGGCGCGGAGACGCTCGGGGACGAGACACTGATCGGCTGGGCCTGCGGCATGAGCTGGCTCAGGTTGTAGTCGACCTCGACGTTCAGGTTGCCCACGTTGACGTTCTGGCTGTTCAGTAGCAGGTTCCCCTCGGTGGCCGTGACCTTGTAGTTGCCCGGGGCGAGCGACAACGCGTAGTAACCTGCACCCTGCGTCTGAGTCGACTGCGAGGCGCCCGTGGCGAGGTTGGTCGCGGTGACCGTCACGCCACCCTGACCTTCACCCGGCTCGTAGAAGTTGTCGCCGTTCAGGTCGTTGTAGGCGAGCCCCATGAGCGTGGCCTGCTCGTTTTGCTGCGACCCGAAGTCGACCGTAATGATTTCCGGCCCGATCTTGCTGCCGGGGGCGGTGTTCACGATCCCCACGCCCGCGTCCCGGTACGCCTGGCCGGGAGCGGTGTTGGGCTGCTGGATGTTCATGCGGTGGCCGGCATCGGCGACTCCCCAGTCGATCAGGAACGCCTGCATCGCTTCGTCGGGAGATGTCGAATAGGCGTAGATGTCTTCGCCCGTCGAAACGGCATTCGTGTAACCGGCGCGTTGCATGCGAGTCGTGAAATTGGAACCGTCCGAGCCCACGTGCGACTGAACGCCGGTGTTGGCCTGGTCCTGGCTCTGCCACTGTGCGGCGGACGCGACGGAGTCGTTCCAGGCGAGCGGCGGCTTGACCGGGGCCGAAGCGATGGTCTGCTCGACCTGGGGAAGGTTGATGTTGTAGTAGGCCAGCGTGGCCTCGACGTTCGCGCTAAGATTGGTCGTGAACCGCTGGGCGGCCTGCGACGGATTCGTGCGGGCCAGATTCAGGAGTTCGAGCATATAAGCTTGTTGCGCCGAGGGGCCGGAGAGCACCTCACGAGATTCCAGGCTTTCGAGTTGGAGCGTGCGACGGTTGGTGGGCCGTTTCATGAGGACCTCCGTGCCTATTCAGGTTGACGCCCGGGAGGGCGGTTGCGTTGGGTTCTGGGCTGACCTTCTCCGACCGATGAAGAAGGCGGTGTCGGGGGTTCACCTCGTCGACTTGAATTCTTTTTTTCAGGGTGGGCTTGACAGGTTGTCGTCGAGGCA